>PKZR01000213.1:0-4667 GCA_003133815.1 Limisphaerales bacterium
CGCGCTGCCCATCATGGCGGCGGCGCTGTTGACCGGCGAACCCTGCGTCATCCGGCGGGTGCCGGAATTGAGCGACACCCGGTACATGGCGCGGATTCTTGAATCGCTCGGCGCCGAAACGAAGTTTGCACGCGGCACCTTGACGGTGCGCGCGCGAAAAATCTGCGGCTACGCGGATTATGAACTCGTCCGCAAAATGCGCGGCTCGATTTGCATCATGGGGCCGTTGCTGGGGCGGTTGAAAAAAGCGCGCGTGTCGCTGCCGGGCGGCTGCATCATTGGCGCACGGCCCATCAATCTGCACTTGAAAGGCTTTGCGGCACTTGGCGCGAAGGTGGAAATCGCCGGCGGTTATATTGACGCCACCGCAAAGCAACTGACCGGCGCGCCAACCTTCCTGGGCGGACGCGCGGGATCAACGGTGCTGGGCACGGCCAATGTGATGATGGCGGCGACGCTGGCCGAAGGCGTCACGGTCATCGAAAGCGCGGCATGCGAACCGGAGGTGGTGGATCTGGCGGATTTTTTAAAGGCCATGGGCGCAAAAATTTCGGGCGCAGGCAGCCCGACGATTACCATCACCGGCGTCGCGAAACTGCACGGCGCGGAACATGAAGTCATTCCCGACCGGATTGAGGCGGCCACGTTTGCCATCGCCGCCGGCGCGACGAACGGTGAAGTGACCCTCAAAGGCGCCCGGGCGGATCATTTGCGCGCCGTGATTGACAAGCTGGACGAAGCGGGTGTGGTGATCGAACGGCGCGGTGAAAATTTGCGCGCGCGCCGCCGCGGCCGGCTCCAGGCGGTGGATATCACCACCCTGCCATACACGGGTTTTCCCACGGATGTGCAGGCGCAGATGATGTCGCTGCTGGCGCTGGCGCCGGGCATCAGCATCATCACCGAGCGGATTTTTGAATCGCGCTTCATGCACGTGAGCGAGCTGGCGCGGCTGGGCGCGGAGATCGAGATCGAGGGGCCGAGCGCGATCGTGAAGGCCGGCCGGCCGTTGAGCGGCGCGCCGGTGATGGCGAGCGATCTGCGCGCGAGCGCGGCGCTGGTGATAGCCGGGCTGGCGGCCAGGGGCGCGACGCAGGTGAACCGCATTTATCATCTGGACCGCGGCTACGAGAAGATGGACGCGAAGTTGCGGAAGCTCGGCGCGCGGATCCGGCGCGTGGAGGAGAAATGAATTTTACGGAACGCAGAGACGATTCGTGGCGAGCGATTGGTGCTGAATAACTGAATTTAACTCGTTTGTCCTAATCCGTTCGGCGTGACCGTCCGCAAATACCAAAACGCCGCAATTCAAATGCAAATCATGCGTCCAACTCGAATCAAGATTGGTTGTGAGTTCAAACAATCCGGGTTTAACGGGCTGACCATTCGCTTGCAAATTTCTGTCACCAGCCAAAATTGTATGCGATGGATTATTTGTGGTCGCATCCACGTTGATAAAGTAGCTCAAATTTTCTTCGCGGAGATTTTTACTATTTGCAGCCGCTTGCCTAGTTTTATCGGCAGGACAAACAAAAACATTTGGATAACGTGTAAATTCCGAAAGCGCGCGGAATTGGAGGCTGGCGTAGCCGGTTGAAACAAATTCTAGCGAGCCATTTTTAGCAATAGAAACCTCGGCTGGAAATTGTCCTTCATGGTCACTTGCCCACATGTCATAACCAATTCCAATTTGCTTGAGATTGTTCATGCACCTGACATTCGTAGTAGAGTCGCGTCCAGCTAAACTTGGAAGCAACATCGCAGCCAGAACAGCGATCATAAAAATCACCAACAACAATTCAATAAGCGTGAATCCGTTAGTGTTCGCCTTGGCAGAAAGCGTTTTCATGGCTGGTTCAACTGTAACTCCGCCCGCCTCGGCGGCAAGCCCGTTTTTCGTCCCGGCAGGGACAACCCGATAATAGCCCGGCGTTTTAACGCCGGGATGGTTGTTCATGGCCCCGAGTCCTGACGGGACGGCTGACCGGATGCCGCATGGTTTTGCGGTTGCCATTTTTTATTGCAGACAATCCGACCGTCCCTGCGGGACTTGGAACGTATTCGGATTTAACCCGGCGTTGAAACGCCGGGCTATTCTCAACGGTTCCGGTGGAACCAAAAACCCCGCAACCCCGCGAACAGGATTGCGGTCGCAATGAGGCTCAAATGGCAATTCCACGGTTTTCACCGGATTTGTCCGTCAGGCAATGGCATCAGGCGCGCAAAGCCGCTGAAACGGCCAAAACAGCCGGATTTACCGTAAATCGTTCCGGGGCAGCAGATTATCAGGTGTTTGTCGCGCTATAGGATTCGGGGCAGCTCCGTAGGAATCGGGGCAAAGGCAAAAAATATCGGGGTAAAACCGAAACAAACGGGAGGAACGCTCTAAAATCCGGGGCGGTTGCCGGGGATTTGGAGCGGTCGTCCAAAGATTGGGGAGAATCACAGGGAATTCGGGGCGATTGTCCGGGATTCAAGGGAACGGCCCTTGAAACCGGGGCAGGAGAAAATTAGCCGGTTCCGGGCATGCCGTTTGCATTTTCAAAGGCGTAGGAGCGCGGACAGTGTCGCATCAAGCGGACGCTTGAAAACTTTTTGACACCATCGGAAGCAGCCTTTAACTTTCAGCCATGAAAGTTTTGCTCACGCCGCATCAGGAAAAATTCGTTGGCCAGAAAATGAAGGGTGGCGGCTACTTGTCACAAGACGAGGTCATCCGCGAGGCGTTGCGCGTGTATGAACTCGTAGAGCAGGAGGACAATGACCCGCAGCTGGAAGCGGCGTTGCGTCACTCGCTGCGCAGTCCGTTGAAAAAATACAAGCGCGGCCATTTCGCCGCCCTTGCCGCTTGAGCAAGGTTGAAATCTTCGTCCGTCACGACGCCGAACTGGACGCATTCGGTTATTTCAAATATATCCGCGAAAACAATCCTGAAGCCGCACTGCGTTTTCTCGAAGCGATTGATTGCACGGTTGAAAGTCTGGCGCTGCAACCTTTGAAAGGCAGGCTGCGAAAATTTCGCGGCAGGGAACTAAAGAACATCCGTTCTTGGCGCGTGGATGATTTTGAAAACTATCTGATTTTCTATCGCTTTGCAGAAATGCGATTGGAAATTCTTCGTATCAAGCACGGCGCAATGGATTTTCCACTGGCTTTGCGGCAGGTTTAACCTGCCAGCGACGCATCAATGCGGCGTAGGAACACGGACAGTGTCGCATCAAGCGGACGCTTGAAACTCCACCGCGAGGAACTGTCCGCGCTCCGAAGGTTATTTCCCGGAGGCAAACAGGCGCGGCGGGAAGCCGCCGGCACGGGCGCGAATATCAATTCGCCCGTGCCAGCGGCCGCCCGCACACGCCGGCTGCCCCGCCCTGCTCATTGGCGTTTTCATGCGGCGACGAGCTGGGTGTTGGCGTAAATGCGCGCCTGCCGTTCTGCGCGCAGGACGGCGGCGGCGGTCTTTTCCTCGAACAACGCCGGGAACACCAGCAGCGGGAAGACGGTGGCCCATGCGAGGGCCGCAGCGTCGTTGGCCGCGCGCCGGAGCGGGAGGTTCAATGCCGGGGCCGCCGCGAGCAGTTGTTCGGCAAGCAGCTTGTTCTTGAGCCGCTCGAATTCGGTCTCCTGAAGGGCGCGGAACGGGGCGGGCGGATTGGCCCGCACTTCGAAGCGCGTCTCAGGGGCGAACTCGGTCGGCACCTGTGTATCGTATCTGTTCATGTTTTTCCTTTCGTGTCTGGTTTGGGGTCAAAAGCAAAAACCCCGCGATTGACTGGCGATCGCGGGGTTTTAAAAATTGTTATTTCTGGTTTAGAAATTCATTCCCACGATGCCAAAGGGACGGGAGTCGCGCTGGCAAATGGCCATCCAGCCATTGACCGGCGCGTGCTTCATCAGTTTTGCGAACGTGGTTTTCATTTAATCACTCTCGAACGATGGGAAACAAACACCATTCCGGTGCGTTTGTCAAATGGATTTGTGCAAAGAAAAATCGTTGTCGGATTTGCGGTCGGTGCTAGATTGGACTGAGAAGCCATGAGCGAACAATTGCGGATGATCAAATGCGGATACTGCGAGAGCACGGCGTTTATTCCCGGGAACATGCCGCCGTTGAGCACTGTGCCGTGCACGAAGTGCGGCCAGCCGGTCATGATGCCGATGCAGCTGCGGCAGTTCGAATTGCGCGGGATCATCGGTTCCGGCGGCATGGGCAATGTGTATCGCGCGTGGGATACGATGCTGGAACGCATGGTGGCGGTGAAGTTGATGAAGGCGGAACTGCTGGAGGACGTGACGTCGCTGGAAAGTTTTTACCGCGAGGCGCGCGCCTGCGCCCGGCTCAACCACACGAACATCATCCACATCTACACGTTTGACGAATGGGAGGGCCAGCGTTATCTCGTCATGGAGCTGGCCGACCGCGGCAGCCTGGACGCGCGCATCGAGAAACTCCGGCTGATCCCCGAACTGGACGTGCTGGACATCGGCATCAAGATCGCCTCCGCGCTGGACATGGCGCTCAAACACGATTTGCTCCACCGCGACATCAAGCCAGGAAACATTTTGTTCAACGCCGACCACGAGCCAAAGCTCGTTGACTTCGGCCTCGCGCGCAAGGCCGACGCGGAACAGGAGGCCAGCGACATGATCTGGGGAACGCCGTATTA
>PKZR01000213.1:4700-11273 GCA_003133815.1 Limisphaerales bacterium
GATGAATTCATCATGGCGCTCGAGGCGGCGCGCAGCTTCCTGCTGCGGCAGCAATCCCAATCTCCGCAGCCGCCCAAGCCCAAGGGAATGACGAGCTGGTGGAAGCGGCAATAAAAAAGGCGGACGTTGCCGTCCGCCTTCCTGCACAAATTAATTTCCGACCGTCACTTCTGGTCGCCGGTGCTTTTCGACTGGTCGTCCGACGCGGCGGATTTTTTGCCGTCAATGATCGTCACGGCATTGTAAGCATCGCGGTCCTTTTTGTAGGTGATGCCGACCTTGTCGTCCACAGAGATGTCGCTCAAAATCGCGGGCTTGCCGCCTTTGGATATGCGCGTTTCAGACGTGAGGTCATAAGTGTGCTTGCCGACGGTCAATGTCATCGCGTTGGTGTCCACATTAAGAACCTTGCCGGTGACTGAGAGTGTGGTGCGCAGTTTTTTCGGCTTGGCGGGTGCGGCATTGGTGACGGCGGATATTTCGGCCGGTGCGGGAACAGCGGCGACAACCGGCGGCGGCGGCAAGGGCGTCACAGGCGCGGCCACGCTGGCATTGGTGTCCTGCCCGCGTGAAAGCACCGGCGCGGCCAGCAAAAAGCAAACTACTGAATTCAAGATTGTTCTTTTCATATTAAATTTTGTTTTGATTACTTTGCTCTGCAATTTGTTAAATCCTAAAAGTCCCGGCGGATAATTTCAACTGTTTTCACCAGGCACCTTCGGTGATCAATTCCGTGACGTTGCGGGCCAGGTCTTCAGCGAGCAGCGGCGCGGACTGGCGCTCCGCGCTGGCCAGATCCGTTCCGACCTGGACGAGCGTTGATCCGCTCACATTTTTGTCGAGCAGCACCTTGCCGGAGTCCGGCTCACGCACGGTGACATGCGCCGTGATGGTGACGTGATAGTTTTCCGCCGTCAGCACGTCGCCCGGCAGGTAGCTCAGGCTGTCGCGGACGTAGCGCGTGATGACGCCGGTGACAACGACGTCGCCTTCGCCATGCGTGGCGATACGATAAGTGCCGTCGGTCTGCAACCGTTCGCGCAATGCCTGTGTCACAGCATCACCGAGGCGCGGCTCAAGTGTCTGGTTGTTGAACGGAAGGATTTCAATCGATTTTTCCCCGGCGACCTGGTCGTTGACCGGGCCGAGATGATATGCGGCGCAACCATTGAGCAACGCTGTCATCACGCAGACCGCAAGAATGTTCAGCGCGCGCATTTTTGTTAGCTGGCGGGCGGGGTTTGCACGGACGGCTTGAGCGCTTGAATCCGCTGGCGCGCCTGCGCTGCGTATGTGGAATTGGGATCGAGCTGCAACACTTCGTTGTAATAGACGAGCGCGCCGTTGCGCCGTTGTTCCGGGCCGAGCACCTTGCTGTTTTCGTAAAATTGCGCGATTTTGAAATTACCCTCCACCTGCTGTGCCTTGAGCAGGATCATGGACTTTTGCGCGTCGGCCACGCGTTTGTCATCGGGAAACAGCGTGACAAAATCCGTGTAGGAAGCGATGGATTTTCCGGCGGTGCTCTGGTCGTATTCGGCGGTCGCAGCCTGTTTTTGCCAGGCGTATCCTTCCCGGTACAATGCGTCGGAGGCGATTTCGGGCTGGTCGTGATAACGGTCGGCGGCGGTTTCGTAGGCCTTCACCGCGTCATCATAATCCTTCTGCTTCTCGCGCGCCGCGCCGATCTGCAACTGCGCGTGCGGCGCCACGTCGCTGTAAGGACCACCTTTGACAATTTTGTCATATAAGCCCGCCGTCTCGTCCATCGAGGGATAAAGCGGGATGATTCCCCAAATCCGGAACCATTCGCCGTTGAGGAAACGTCCGGCGATCTCATATTGCCGCCACAAAATGTCCTCGTATTCATCCGTGCGCGGATATTTTTTGATGATGTCCTGATAGGCGTTAAAAGCCGCCTCGTCCTTGCCTTCCTTTTCGAGGCAGCGGCCGATCAGATATTCCGCGCGCGGCGCATAGTCCGACAACGGCCACACGCGCACCACGCGATGCGCCGCATGGAGCGTGACGCTGTAATTTTTATTCGTATACGCCTGCTCCGCCACGTCCAGCTGATCCTTTGCGCGCGGGCGCATCCAATCGGCCTTCTCGCCGGCCGGCTCGTAATACCAGCCCTCGCCCGGCGTATAAATCAGCGGCGCAGGCGAACGGAATGGAATCAGCGCCACAAATGCGGCGACGACAAATAAAAGGACAAACCGACGATTCATGCGCTGACGTTAGCGACCCAAAATCTGCAAGTCAAGGCGGGGGCAAACGGAATTATCCATGATACACAATCAACACGCCGTAGTCGTTCAGGATTTTCTGCGTGCCGACATCGAAATAGGTGTAGGAAATCGTGTGGAGGCCGACCATGTTCTGCTCCCCGATTTCAATCAGAAACTCCGTCACCTTCTCATCAAACTTGTCGTGGCCCGACTCGATGCAGCTCGCATGCTTGATGGTGTGGACGCGGATCTGCTTTTCACCTTTTGGTTTGGTGCCCAGCGGCGGCGAGGCCTTTTTGATGAGCACCTCACCCGGCTTGTTGCTCACCGGCACCTTGAGGTGCATCTCCACCTTGGCGGCGGCGGACGATGCCATGACGCTCGGCGCGAGGCTCGGCGCGTGGGTATCAGGTGACGGCGGAGCGGATGCGGTTCTCGTGGATGAGGCGGGAATGGTGATGGTCTCGTGACATTCCGGGCACTCGATTTCGGAACCGGCACCCGCGCTGTCCACGGCCAGTTCCTGTTCACAATTGGGGCAGTTAAAAACAATGTCCATAAGCCGGATTGGGTTGAATTTTTTCTGTGTATGACGACACTAAACCCGCGCCATGTTTCAGACCAGAAAAAAAATCACGTAATTATCGCCCCTCCGTCCGGCTTGCGCAACCTCCCCGCCTGCGGCATATCTCCCGCATGAAATCGCTCACCGAACAGCTCTGGTTTGAAGTCCCCGGCCGCCGCGGCTTCGTCAACATCACCGGCACTGTGGAAAATCTCGTCCGCCAGAGCGGCGTGCAGGAAGGACTCTGCCTCGTCAACGCCATGCACATCACCGCCAGCGTCTTCATCAACGACGCCGAGGACGGCCTGCTGCACGACTACGAAGTCTGGCTGGAAAAACTCGCGCCGCACGCGCCCACGAAAAATTACCGGCACAACCTCACCGGCGAGGACAACGCCGACGCGCACATGAAACGGCAGATCATGGGCCGCGAAGTTGTCGTGGCCATCACCAAGAGGAAACTGGATTTCGGCCCGTGGGAGCAGATTTTCTACGGCGAGTTCGACGGCAACCGCCGCAAACGCGCCCTTGTGAAGATAATTGGGGAATAAAACGCCGTTTTTGGCATATTTCGGTCATCCGCCAGCCACGGAATGCCAGATTATCGTTCTTTTGGTCTCCGCTATTTCAGCGGGTCACGTCTGAAGCTTCAGATGGTCACCGCTATTTTAGCGGGTCGTATCTGAAGCTTTGGAAGGTCTCCGCTATTTCAGCGGGTCATAAATTAAGGGTTTTTTGCCATCCGCCAATTTAGCGGGTGGCAAAACAACGATAATTTGGCCTCCGCTGTCCCGGCGGGTCGTATTTTAAGCTAAAAATGGTCATCCGCCAGCCACGGAAGGGCAAAGTAACGTTCCGATAGGTTCCAGTGGAACGTGAAAGGCAGCGGTTCAATTTGGGATGGACAAGCAGCGGCGACGGGCGCAATTTCTGGCGCGTGACCGGAAGCAGTGGCGAAATGCGGGGGACGGGTGGCGAACAGCGCGAGTGCGTGCTCGTGGAAATTTTCGGGGAATGAAATGGAAACACTAACATTCAGAGCTTTTGAAAAAAAGACGGTTTGCTAATCTAGCACCCCGTGAACATTATTTGTAAAGCGATCATTTTAGTATTGGCACTTGGCATAACGCCACAGGTTGTGCTGGCGCAAGGCGTAATTTATCTTTCAAATCTTAATATATTTGGAAATGGTTTCTCTGTCGGAGGTGGGAGCCAGTCGTTCCAAACGGGCGTTGCCAGCGATGGATATATTCTCAATTGGATTACCCTTTCAATGGGTGAATATCTGCCAAACGCGAGTAATTTTAATATTTCATTGTATAGCGATGACATTGGCCAAGCCGGAGTTTTAATCGGCGCTCTTAGCGGGGACACAGACCCTGAAACGGCTGGTCAGTATGTTTACACAGCTTCGGATATCCTCCTTGACTCCCTCACCACTTATTGGATTGTTGCTACCTGCGATAGCAGTTCGCCGAATATAATCAGTCCACCAGACGGTTACACTTGGCAGATGGCAAACTCGCTCGACTATGCTTCCGCAAATGGTTGGAATATTGACACCTCGGGAAATTCTTCGCTTATCGGCAACGGCCTTCTGCAATTCGCCGTAAATGCAACGCCAGTGCCAGAACCGAACATTTCCGGTCTGTTTATTTTCGGTGGATTGTTGTTTAGTTTCTGCCGCTCTCGTTTTACTCCCACTCAATCGTCCCCGGCGGCTTGCTGGAGATGTCGAGGACGCAGCGGTTCACGCCTTTCATTTGCCTAAACGGATGATGGTTTGGCCGCTTGCACGGCGCGGGAATGATTTGGCCAGCCGGACAAGTTGAGCGACCTTGCGAATTTTCGTCGCAAACGGCTCACGGGCGAGTTTCTGGCGCATCTCAGTTTTCATGCAATTGGCAACATCAGTTTATGCCTTTGCAGCACTTCTGCCAAATAGGATTTATCGAGGTCGGCCTGCTGCAAAAGTTGTTCGATGCGCGCCTTGTCCTTGGCCCGGCCCACGCTGGCGGCGATGGCCACGATGTGTTCGGCGCGAAACACCTTCGCCGGCACGCCTTCGTAATCCATCCGTTCCGCCTCGCGCACGGCTTCCTCGGTCAATCCACCGGCGGCAAGAAACTGGACGGGAAATCCCCGGAACAAAAGATGTTCATGTTCCACCTGCCAGCCTTTTGCCTGTAGATGCGCATAGATGGCGGGAATCCCGGCGGTCAGGCTTTTGTCCTTGGGTATGAAAAAAATGTCGGCGTCATAGGTCGTGAACGGCTCGACGTAATAAATCGCCGCGAGCGCGCCGCCAAGCGCCCAATCCTCAATCAAGCCCGCCGCGACCAGCTCATTGGCCGCGCGCAAGACCTCAGTCAACGGCAGGTTGTCGGAAGGTGGATTGATTGCCATGGCAAAATTTCACTCCCACTCAATCGTCCCCGGCGGCTTGCTGGTGATGTCGAGGACGCAGCGGTTCACACCTTTCACCTCGTTGATGATGCGGCTCGCCAGTTTCTCCAGCAGGTCGTAGGGCAGCTTCACCCAGTCGGCGGTCATGCCGTCCTGCGATTCCACGGCGCGGATGGCGATGGTGTAGTCGTAAGTCCGTTCGTCGCCCATCACGCCCACGCTGCGCACCGGCAGCAGCACCGCGAAGCTCTGCCAAATCTTGTAATACAACCCGCTCGCCTTCATTTCCTCCACGACGATGGCGTCGGCGTTGCGCAAAATTTCGCAGCGCGACGGCGAGACTTCTCCGAGAATGCGCACCGCGAGTCCCGGCCCTGGAAACGGCTGGCGATAAACTATCTCCTTCGGCAAACCCAGTTCGAGTCCGAGCAGCCGCACTTCGTCCTTGAACAAACATTTCAGCGGCTCGACCAGTTTGAATTTCATGTTCTTTGGCAGCCCGCCGACGTTGTGATGGCTCTNNTCATCGCGGCGGGATTGCCGGCAATCGGCACGGACTCGATCACGTCGGGATACAAAGTTCCCTGCGCAAGAAACTTCGCCTGGCCGACGCGCTTCATCGCGTCGTGAAACACTTCGACAAAGGTTTTGCCGATGATCTTGCGTTTGCGTTCGGGGTCGGTCACGCCCTTGAGCCGTGTCAAAAACAGTTTCGTCGCGTTCTCGTATTGCAGCTTGAGTTTAAAATTGCGCCCAAAAACTTCCTGCACGACTTCGGCTTCACGCGCGCGCAGCAGGCCGTTGTTGACGAAAATGCAGGTGAGCTGGTCGCCGATGGCCTTGTGCAGCAAGGCCGCCGCGACGCTGGAATCCACGCCGCCGCTCAAGCCGAGAATGACTTTTTCCTTGCCGACCTGCGCGCGGATTTCCTCGACGGCCAGCTCGACGTAGCTGCGCATGGTCCAGCTTTTGCCGCAGCCGCAGACCTGATGGACGAAGTTGGAGATGATTTCGCTGCCGCGCGGCGTGTGGACGACTTCGGGATGGAATTGCAGCCCGAAAAATTTCCGCGCGCGATTTTCAATCGCGGCGTATTCGGAATTTTCCGTGACGGCCACGGGTTTGAAACCGTTCGGAATTTTCGTTAGCTTGTCGCCGTGGGAATTCCAGACTTGCAGCGACTTCGGCAATTTGGCGAAAAGCGCGCAGGAAGAATCCTTCACCGTGAGCGTGCCCTTGCCGTATTCGCGCTTCTGGCCTTTCTCGACCTTGCCGCCAAGAAATTGCGCGAACAGTTGCACGCCAAAACAAATTCCTAAAATTGGCACGCCGAGTTGGAAAATATTTTCATCCGGCAGCGGCGCGTCCGGC
>PKZR01000116.1 GCA_003133815.1 Limisphaerales bacterium
GGAGCGTCGCGGTTTTTCCGCCGGACGATCCAAATGTTTTGTCCAAGGGATGAAAAGTAACGTCCGTGGTTTGCCCGCTTAGGATGGCGTGTGACCGGGCGTCGTTGCAGACGTCCACCATGTCGCTCACGGCCTTGCGCATCCCTTCCTTTTGCAGAGACTGGAGAATTGAAGGCACGCCCATCGCTGCAATGAGACCGATGATGCCCACGACGATCATGATTTCAATCAGCGTGAACGCCCGGTGAGGAAATTGTTTTGCAGCCGCCGTTTTCATCAGAGGCTCAAGAATGGATTGACGAAATCAACCGGAACAGTGGCAGCAAAATGCTGACCAGCAGGAAGCCCACGATGACCGCCATCATCATGATCAGCAACGGTTCAATGAGCTGCGTCATCACGCGCAGGCCGATTTGCAATTCGCCCTCGTAGGTGTCGGCGAGATTGTTCAACGCGCCCGGCACGTCGCCCGTCTCCTCGCCGATTCGCACGAGGTCAATCATCAGTTGCGGGAAAACTTTGCTCTTCGCCATCGGCTGCGCGAGCGTCTTGCCGTCCGTCACGGCCTCGCGCGTTTTTGCAATCGCCTCCTTGAGCAGACGGTTCGACAAAACCTGCTCGGTGATTTTCAACGCCGTCAAAACCGGCACGCCATTTTGCAGAAGCGTTCCGAGCGTGCGCGAAAACTGCCCGAACAGATTTAGTTTCACAACTTTGCCGACGACGGGCGCGGACATTTTCCATTCATCCAGCTTCCGCGCGCCCTCCTCGCTGGCCTGAAACCGCTTGAACAAGATGACCGCCACGATGATGAGCAGTCCGAGCAGCCACCAGAAATGAATCAGAAACCTGCTGAACCCCATCAGCATCCGCGTTGGCAGCGGCAACTGCACGCCGAAGCCGTTGAAGATGTCCATGAACTTCGGCATCATGAAAAACATGAAGAATGCGACGATGCCCGCGCCCACGCACATCACCATCGCCGGGTAAATCAGCGCGGAGGTGAATTTCGCCTGGACCTCGGCGAACTGCTGGAAATGATGCGCCATTCGCCGCAGCACTTCCACGAGCGAACCGCTCTGCTCGCCAGCGCGAACCATGTTGACATACAAATCTGAAAAAATTCGCGGCTGCTTCGCCATAGCGTCGGACAAGCCCTTGCCCTCCGTCACTTCCTGCTTCAAATCGCGGCTGATATCGGCGGAAATTCCCTTGCTCTCCAGATGTGTCATGCTGTTCAGGGCGACCGTCAGCGGCATCCCAGATTGCAGCAGGTTTGCCAGTTGTTGCGTGTATGTTGCCAGCTCCTGTAATTTTGGTTTGCGCTTCTTGCTTAATTGCGCGCGCAACGCCGGCGGCAGGAACGACATCAGGCTTGATTTCTGCCCGGCGGGCTTGCCTTGCGCCGTCGCGCCGCCCTTGGCCGCGTCCACCGCGATTGGGAAAAGCCCGAGCCGCGTGATTTGCGCCAGCGCCGCTGCACGGTCTGGCACATCAAGTACGCCTTCGACCAATTCACCCGTGCGCCGTTTTGCCCTGTAAGAAAATTCCGCCATAAATGGTTATCATCTAAAACCGCCAAAGGCCGAAAGTTTCAAGTGCGAGGCGGATTTACAGCTCCAATTTGTAATTTGCTTTCGTTCCACATTGAATTCATATTTCATTCTGTCGCGTGGGCTTATGCCCTAGTGCACTGATATTTATTCCGTTTTCCGGCACAATAATCTTTGTTTAATACAACCGATGAAGACTGGTTCAGATTGCCGGGACAAGCCGCATTGCGCCTTCACGTTGATTGAACTGCTGGTCGTCATCGCGATTATTGCGATTCTCGCAGCGATGCTGTTGCCCGCGTTGGCCCGCGCCAAGCAAAAGGGTCAGCAGGCCGTCTGCCTGTCCAACCTAAAACAAATCGGCGTCGTGTTTCAAATGTATCTCGGCGACACCCAGGACCGCTTTCCCGACCGGCGCGATTTAAAATCCAGCCTGCCTGGCGGTTATCATCCATGGACAACCTGGCCGCCATCCGACCCGCGGGCTGGCTGGGCCGCGACCAATTTTATAAATGAATGCCCGAACCTGAATGTCTGGTCTTGCCCGGCGGCGTTGAATTCACCCGTTGGCAACATCGTGCAATCCGTCCAGGCAATTTCCACCGACACCAATGCGCCTCTCTGCCGCTATTGGGCATGGCGCTTTGACCGTCCCGACGACCCGGTGGGAATCGAAGATTTTTGGGGCAAAACGGAAGCCCAGGCAGTCTTCGACCTTGAATTCACCAACGACCCTACCGTTGGTCCCATTAGCGGTGCAACGGATGTCGAACTGGTGGTGGACCCCTATTTCCCGAACACCGTACCCACCGTCCCCGCCGGATACAGCGGTCGGACCATCCACGGTGGCGGACGCTGCCGCGTCTTTCTCGACGGCCACACACAATTCCTCAAGGACACGCGCACACCGGGACAATAAATATTCAAACCGCCAGATTTGCCGTGCCTGGTTGGAATTCCGCCAGCAATTTTCTTTCGTTCCGCTTCCAATTCGTGTTTCATTCTGCCGTTTTAATTATGCCCAAACGCACCGACATCCACAGCGTCCTCATCATCGGCGCCGGCCCGATCATCATCGGCCAGGCGTGCGAGTTCGATTA
>PKZR01000086.1 GCA_003133815.1 Limisphaerales bacterium
TGAAAGACCCCGTCTATAAACTCATCGAACTTACGGGCACCTCCGCTAATTCCATCGAGGACGCCGTGGACAAGGCCATCAAGCGTGCGCACAAAACCATCAAGAACCTGTATTGGTTTCAGGTGATCGAAACGCGCGGAAACATCGAAAAAGGAAAAGTGCATCACTGGCAGGTGACCATCAAGGTTGGCTTCGCCGTGAAAGATTAAATACACAAATTTAAGAACATTATGGCCAAAGATAACACGACCGCAGGATTGAACATCACCCGCGAACAGATGATCCAGTTGTTGAACGAGGATCTGGCCGGAGAATATCAGGCCATCATCGCCTACACGGTGTATAGCCAGACGCTGAAAGGCGCCGCTTACACAGACGTTGCGCGAGAACTGGAACTGCACGCCGCAGAGGAATTGCAGCACGCCATCAAGATTGCCAAGCAGATTGATTATCTTGGCGGCATGCCGGGCGTGACACCCAAGCCGGTCAAGGCTACAAGCGACCCGGTCGAAATGCTGCGCGCGGATTTGGAGAACGAACGGACAACGGTGGGACGTTATCGCGAGCGCATCCGTCAGGCCGAGGCGATGGGCGAATATGGATTAAGCGAGACCCTTCGCGCGATCATCGTGCAGGAACAGGATCATGAAATTGATTTGAGCGCCGCACTCGGCATCAATGTGCCGCTGGCGATACCGCCGGACGGCACAACGGTCGAAACCAAATAAAGGACTGTCATGCCCCAAGGCGATAAATCCAGTTACACCGACAAACAAAAGCGTCAGGCGGCGCACATCGAGGACGGCTATGAGAAAAAAGGTGTCGGCGTGAAAGCCGCCGAAGCACGCGCCTGGGCCACGGTCAACAAACTTTCCGGCGGCGGCAAAAAGAGCGGCTCCGGGAGAAACACGAATTAATTTATAATTATTATGCCAGCCTTGAACATCCAGCAGATCAATCTTCAACTGAAAACCGTTCCGGACTGGTCGCAACACGCGCAAACCATTGGCCGCACATTCAAGTTTGAGGGATTCATGTCTGGCATAGATTTTGTGCGCCGCGTCGCCAAACAAACCTTGAAAATCAATCATCAACCGGACATTGACATCCGCTATGACAAGGTGACGCTGACACTCACCACGCATGACGAAGGAGGAATCACCGATAAAGATTTTTCCCTTGCGCAGAAGTGTGACGAAATCTTCTCGAGATTTATTACGCCTTGATCAAGGCACATGCGCCTTTTGAATCGATAACTGAAAATGGAAGGGTGGGGGTTATACCCCATGGCTGGGAGTCGCGTCGTGTCGTATCTTAAATGAACTTATGAAACATATGAAATCAACAATCGCAGTGTTGGCAATCGCATCTCTGGCCGGCTTCGCGCTGGTCGGCTGCAATCAAAATGCCCCCGTCAATTCAACGGACGCTCAATCCACCAATTCAAGCGCGTCCGATGCGTCCGGTATCAGCACCAATATGCCTGCAACCAACTCGTTGCCGGACATTAACACTAATACGCCCGCCACAAATAGTTTGCCCATCACGCAGACGAATGTGGTGGCAATCAACAATAAGTGATTGGTGGTTCCGGCAAGTTCAATAAACCCGGCAAGTCCTGCCGAAATTGAATTCGCATCTGTCTGCAATATTTCCATCGGCTAAATTCCAGATGGAACTGCAGTCCTTTTCCACCGTCATTTGGAATCTTTTGTAGGACAGAAATTTCGCTTGAGATGAGGAATTTAAGAGTCCAAATTGCGGGCTAAACCAGCCGTTGAGCGACCGTGGTACTGCTTTGGGTCTTCATGCGGCACACATTGGAAAAGTGAAACTCATGGCCGGCCGAAGAGTCTGAACTATGGCTGAATTTAAATTCTCCTGCCCGCAATGCAGGCAAAAGATTCAATGCGATGCAACTTACATCGGCTCGCGGATCAATTGTCCCGCCTGTCACCAGTCCATCGTCGTTCCACCCGTTCCGCCATCAGTCGTTCCGCTCAGTGAACGTGTGATCCAGATCAAGGTTTCCACGCTGCAGAGTGCGGCGACCATTGGCCTGTGCTCGTTGCTCATCTTGGGATTGCTGGCTTTTGCGGTCGCCAAATTGACCAAGGTCACGGTTCTGAAAGGCGATCAACACCTCAGCACACCTCTAGCCTATCAACCGCCGGTTGACATCACAGTTGTTGCCAAGACTGATTCCACCAACCTTCGTCTCGCCTATGCCGCAGACCAGATCATCTTCAATTGGGAGGCTGACAAGTCGCAGTTGCGCGTGGATGGCGGCCCGGCGAACGGCCTGCACAAACCCGGTGCCGGACGCATTCCCGTCGGGAAATATGTGACCGTCAGATGGGTGGTCACCAAAACGAATCAGACCATTTATGTTGATGGCCGGCTTCGTTTTGAGCACGACGGCGATTATTCCCAGATCAACAGACCCGTTGCCGTTTTCCCCGCCAATGGATCCACGGTCACTGTTAAATCACTCACCGTGAAGCACATAACGGATTCCACCCGTTGAATGGCTGACCGGTTGTGTTTCGTGAAATTGATTCCGGTCCGCCGCCGCCAATTCTTTTTGCGGGAAGCATTATTGATGTTATTTTTCTACATTTACAATCCGACACCGATTTCGGATGCTGTTTGCACGTCACAGGTGAAAAGTTGAATCAATCAGAACGGGCTGAGTGACCATGACGTTTATTCAGCCCAGCGCATAATCCAGAATGAAAACACCATTGCTAAAGCTCCTGTCCTGCTTTGCCGCGTTTGGCATCGCCTCATCCGCCTACAGCCTCACCATCGTGCCCACGTTCGACAGCTCGATCACGAGCGACCCCAATGCAGCACAGATGGAAGTCTCCATCAATACCGCCATTCAAGTCATGGAATCCAATGTCATTGACAACGTCACGGTCAACATCACGTTTGTGAACGACGGGTCGGTTGGCCTTGGTCAAAGCCAGACCTATGGATCCGACTTTAACTATTCGGATTACATCGCAGCGCTGAAAACTGCCGCGACGAGCGCCAATGACCGGCTTGCCCTGAGCAAGCTGCCAAGCGGGCCAAACGATCCTGTAATCGGTTACAATCAAATCCACCTCACCACGGCACAGGCAAGGGTTTTGGCTTTGGATAGCTCATATACGGGAACAGATTCAACCATCAGCTTCAACATGTCGCTGATGAACCTCACCCGTCCTCCAGGCGATCCATATAAATATGACCTGATTTCGACGGCTGAACATGAGATGGACGAAGTATTGGGAATTTCAAGCGATTTGCCTACAACCAGCGAGGTTTGGCCGGTGGATTTATTCCGTTATACAACCAACCGCGTCCGCACTTTTACGACCAGCGGCGACAACGCCTATTTTTCAATTGATGGCACTAATCTGATTGCACGATACAATATGGATCCCAGTGGCGATTATGGCGACTGGTGGAGCATCACCGGCGTCTGGGCTCCGCCCGGTGTCACGCCACACGCCCAGGTGCAGGATGCTTTTGCCTCGCCAGGAGACTATCAAGATTTGGGCGTCAGCGAACTAACTGCCCTCGATGTCGTCGGTTGGACGCTGAGCAGCACAACTCCAACGCTTACGATCGTCCATAGTGGAGCCAACCAGTTCACCTTTTCTTGGCCGACCACCTCCAGCGGATTTGTGCTTCAGGAACGCACCAATCTTGTCTCAGGTTCCTGGGTATTTTCAAGCACAGGCTCCACCAACCCGGCGGTTATCGTCAGCACCGCCGGCCAGAAATTCTACCGCCTCTACAAGCCCGGAACATCTTCGCAGTCACCGGCGCACAACGACTCAGTTCTTTCGGCTGCACATGGTCCTTATGTAGTTACAACCCGCGTCCTGCATCCGGCCATTCCCTGACCGGATTGTAAATTCAACTTCTTCAGAACGGCCGCATCGGGAAACCGGTGCGGCATGCTTTTTCCCAATGGAAAATTCCCTCGAACCTGCCATACTGTCCACCAAATGAACAAGGACTCCTCGCATCTCTTTCAACCGCTCACCATCAAATCCATCACCCTGCGCAACCGCATCGGCGTCTCGCCCATGTGCGAATATTCGTCCGAAGACGGCGTGGCCACCGACTGGCATCTCGTGCATCTCGGCTCGCGCGCCGTCGGCGGCGCCGGGCTGGTCATCGCCGAAGCCACCGCAGTCGCGCCCGAAGGCCGGATTTCCCCCGGCGATGCCGGCATCTGGGCGGACAAACACATCGAACCCATTTCACGCATCAACCGTTTCATCAAGGCCCAGGGCGCGGTTCCCGCAATCCAGCTCGCTCACGCGGGGCGCAAGGCATCCGTTTCCAGGCCGTGGGAAGGCGACAGCCATCTCGCGGACGATGCCGGCGGCTGGCCAGTCATCGGCCCCAGCGCCGTCGCCTTCGGGAAAAATCTGCCTAAAATCCCCCGCGCTATGACCGCGGCGGACATCGCCCACGTGCAGGGCGAATTTGTGGCCGCCGCAAAACGCTCCCTCACGGCGGGCGTCGAATGGATGGAACTCCATTTTGCCCACGGCTATCTCGCGCACGAATTCCTTTCACCCCTCTCCAACAAGCGCACCGACAATTACGGCGGCAGTTTCGACAACCGCATCCGCTTTGCCCTCGAGACCGCCCGCGCCGTCCGCGCCGTGTGGCCGGACAACCTGCCGCTCACCGTCAGGATTTCCTGCACCGACTGGGTCGAAGGCGGCTGGGACATCGCGCAAAGCATCGAACTCTCCCGCCGCTTGAAGGCGGAGGGCGTGGACCTGATGGATTGCAGCAGCGGCGGCAATGTTTCGGACATAAAAATCCCCACCGGCCCCGGCTACCAGGTCGGGTTCGCCGAACGCGTCCGGCGCGAGGCCGGCATCCCCACGGCGGCTGTGGGCCAGATCACCGAGCCCACCCACGCTGATGAAATCATCCGCAACGGCCGTGCCGACGTGGTCTTGCTCGCGCGCGAATTTCTGCGCCAACCCTACTGGCCGCGCATAGCCGCCCGGACATTGCGCCAAAAGGATTCCCTGCCCGCGCCAGTCCAATACGGACGCGCCTGGTAAATAAATTCTCGTCCCCCACGCTCAAACAAAATAATCGCGCCAGCTTTTGGAGACGGCCACACAATTGAAAAATGGTCGGGAATAAACTTTGACAGAAATTGGCCCGTCCGCTTTGATAAACCCATGCCAACTAAAGCCGCAGTAAAACCGACTGCGCGCAACCCCATGAATGAACAGCGGCATAATCAGCAAAGTTAGGCCTGAACTAGCACGAAACCGAAGCGACCATATGATCAGTTTGAAGAACTTAAAATGCTGATCTCTTACCCATTCCTCCAAGATCTTGATGAAAAGCTGGGACTATCTAAGTTGTAGGGAGTATCGGAAGATGAAGTAGGCAACAGACTTGGCAAGGCAATCACTGTTGAGCCAGGGGATAAGCCCGGTGTTTTCATTATAACTTGCGACGTTATAAACCATGATCTGGCCGTAAAAATTGTAAATGAGCTTTGCGTTTTTCCCACAGTGACACAGCTTTATACATCTGAAGGATGGAACAAAGATAATCAGCAGAAGTTGCATTATTCAATCATTCAACCCGCTAAATAATGTCTTTGTAAATTAACAATTCGCCGTCTTCACTTGAGTCTTCCGAGAAAAAGCAAAAAGAATTCGACCGCGTGTTGAGCATTCCGAATCCTCCAAACAGTTTTTGAGAATCGCGAAGTGCCGTCGTCAGTTGAGCCAGCAGTCTGTTTCGCCGGGCAAAAAAGACGGGTTAAGCGTCCGTAGCAGCGAACGTGAGTTCGCTCATTCTAAAAATCAGAGCCGAACTCACGTCGGCTGCCACGAAACAATTCACCCTGAACCGGCCTCGGCGTAGCGGCGTCTCGGCAGAGCGCGCCATTTTTAGTTTGCGGCGGTCGGCCGACACGCCGTACGATAGCGTCTTTGCGTGAAATTCACGCATTTGCCGTGTCAGAAACCGGAAATCTGCCATTTTAAGCCTAAACTCCGTGTTTGCAGCCAGTTCCGTTAAATCCAGCATTCCGTCCTGTTCCGGCACCCCTCAAAAAACCCGGTTTTTTGCCATTTTTGGCCCCAAATCCATCTTCTAAAATCATTTTAGAAGTCGCTGAAATCGTTTTAGAAGNNCCGCTGATTTCATTTTAGAAGACGCTTTTTTGGTTTTAGCAGTCGCTGAAATCATTTTAGCAATCGCTGATTTCAGACCAGACAAGGCTGGAACGGTTCGGGTGTGTGGTGCTGCGGCTTTGCAAAAATTGCCATTAAACAGGACAAAACATGTAAAATGACAGGTGCAGGGATTCTGATAGAATCGGGCGTTGAAATAACAACGGCTGGGTAAAAAATCATGGCCCTCAAATCGGTCATTGGAACGTGTCCCGTTGGATGACGGGAGCAGCGTGTGGGGTCCGGCCCGGCCACAACCCGGAGCACATAACATGATAGCAGTATTAAACTTGAAGAATGCAAATGCGGAAGAGGTCCTTCGAGTGGGCAAAAACGTCCAGAAGGGTTTCTCCGACAATCCAACGGTATTCACCAATCCCAAGCCGCCGCTCGCCACGGCCGGCGCACATACGGCGGACTTGGATGCAAAAATCGGCGCGGTGGCAACGGCGGAGCAAGCGCGCACGGCGGCGATCATCGCGCGCGACGCGGCCGCAGCGGTGGTGCAGGCGGATTTGAACGTGTCACTGCCTTATGTTCAGGAAACCAGCGGTGGCGACCCGGCGATCATTGCCAAGGCCAACCTCGACACCAAGAGCGAGTCCACGCCCATCGGCAAAATGCCGCAGGTGCAAAATCTCTCGCTGACGACCGGCGACAATCCGGGCGCGGTGGACGGGCAATGGGACGCGGTTTCTGGCCGGAAAAGTTATGAGCACCAGCATTGCACGGCCGACCCGGCGGTGGATGCCAATTGGAAGATGGTCAGCTCGTCCAGCGCCAGCAAGACGACGTTCACGGGCCTGACCAGCGGCTCGCGGTTGTGGGCGCGGGTGCGCGCCAAAGGAACCAAGCCGGCCAACGACGGCGCGTGGAGCCAGCCCGCCACGATCATTGTGCCATAAAACAAAAAAAGCAGATGGAAGTTGGAAGCTGGGGAAAATATTTCAACCCCAACTCCTAATTTTCTTTGAAAGGTTGATATGATTAAACATCGGGAAGAAGCGCCGCCCATCAGCATGATGGAAATCAAGCGGCTGCTTAAGGTGATGCAGAAAAAATATGACCAGCTGCAGGTGCTGGCACAAACGCCAAAAAATCACGGGCCGGCAAAGATAAAGAAATTACGCAAGTTGGTGGATGAATTGGACGAAATCATCTGGCGGACGCAATTGGATTATCTGCCGGCGGGCAAACAATTCCGCTCCCAGCTTGGAGATTTTGAGGCCATTTTAAATCAAACAAACAACTAGGGATTATGTTTTTGACGGTAGATGCAAAGGTAGGGATGCCGCGCTGCGGCGTCCCCGTCCGTAAGGACGGAACGAACGTGAATAAAGCCGCCTTTATTCCGTCGCGTGACGCTACGCTCGGCGACGGGGTGTAACATTCCAAACGAACTCCGCACTCCGACGCTGTTGCTTGCAGATATGTTTTTGGCAACGGTTGTGGCATTGGGATTTGCCTTGCAGGGAGGTTCATTGAAACGCTGGACGGATGCTCAGTTTTGCCTGCGGTTCGGATTTTTGGCTGCGGCCGTCTTCCGGTTGCTGCCGCCGATGCTCAACGAGGGTGACGGTTTGTATTTGAGAAACTGTGGCACCTTCGACGTGCCATATGTCGTGCTCGGGGCTTTCATCCATGGTGGGCTGGCGGTCTTGCTGACCTGTCCTTATGCGATTCGCGTGCTGAATCTTCCAGAGTGGAGTGACGGCGAGAGTCAGATCGAGATGTGCGGAGCCGTGGTTCTGGTTTTCTTTATTGTCGCCGGCATCGTGCGGTTGCTGTCTTGAGATTAAGACCATCTGGCCTGACAGGTTGGCTGAGTCGAACGGTCATTGCGGACGGCAGCTTGTCACGGTTCGCGGACGGTGGCTTAACTTTTTATGTTGGACGGCAGGCGAGCGTCACACATATTTTATGAGTATGAAAACCTTGATTCGCAGAACAGTTTGTTCCGGGTCAATTATGCTTATAGCGATTGGAGTTCAGGCGCAGAATCTCTTTGTGTCGGATTACAGCAGTGGCAACATTTACGAACTCACGCCTGATGGAATGGAAAGTGTTTTTTCAACCGGGCTGGCTAAACCTGAAGGAC
>PKZR01000043.1 GCA_003133815.1 Limisphaerales bacterium
GACCCCGGTGGCATTGACGTTTCCGCTGCCGAGGTTGCTGTTGTTGACGGAAATAATGGTGGTTGCGGAAATCGCCCCGTCATACCCAAGATACTATGATGCATTGACCCCGCTCGGGGGCGTTGACGCCAGATTGAACGTGATTGTTTCAGTGGTGCCATTGAATTTACCCGCCTGGTTAATCACTTCCGGCAGGGTGAAATTCCAGTCCGCTCCCCAGCGGCTTTGCCCCACCACATAGTTCAAACCATTCGGATAATCGAAGGGATAATCCAAAAACTTGGTCCAGATGGGACTGGGTGCCGTCGGGCTGGGGCCGATGTCGCCCGTGAACCAGTCATCCCCGTGCTGGAACTTGCCGCTCGTCCGGTCGGGGTAGCCGATTTCAAAAACCGTCGGGCCAACACGCGTTGGTGTCCAAGTAATCACGCCAAGGCTGTTCGTCGCATCGCCCGCAGCAGTGATACTAAACGGCGACATGGGCAGATTATGCAACCATGGCGGATTGCCGCCGGTCTGGTTCTGCGACATGAACGTTCCCGCCACGCCCTGACCGAAGGCATATAAGGTGTAGTTGGTGGTGGCGATGACGTTGGTGATGATGAAGCTGCCATCGGCCGCAGTCTTGGTCCAGAACTCATAGGGTTTGCACCATTCTTGGAAGTCATACACTCCGTCGCTCACCGCCGGCTCCTGCACCACGCCGACCCACAGGTTTGAAGCCGACGCATTAGGATTGTAAGTGTCATTGATTACAAACTGGCCGGTGATTGCGCCGCGAGAAGGGGTGGCGGCATAATTCGCGTTGGTGAACCAGCTGTAAGGCCAAGCGGTTTGCTCGGCAGCGGCCTGCGCCTGCGCGTCGGCAAACATCGCGCGCGAAGCCTGCACTGAATCGGTCAGTGTATTAGTGCAATTGTTTAAATAAACAAAATATGGGCCGTAGGTTTTCGACCAGACTTCGTTGTTGGCCAGAACAAAGGCCTGACCCACGCCATAATGACTGCCGTTGATCATGTTGAGCGTATATGCCGACTCGCCTTCCATCAATTCGGTCTTCAATGGGCCGCCGTTATACATCTCCACGTTCGACAGCACATGCCAGATGCCGACGTTTTTGCCGGCAAAACCGATAGTGGGATCGTTAACACTGCTCCAACCCCACACCCTTTCCCCTCCGTTTTGACCGCCAAAATCCATGCCATATTTGTATTTGTCAAAATAGGTCCCTTCCAATGGGCCACCTGTCACTAACTCATCCTCCTGCGGCGAAATGAACGCCGGCACCAACGGCTGATTGACCCCCGTCTCAAAATCATGCTGCGGACTAACGCTCATCCAGTTGAAGATGGAACCGACGTAAATATTATCCCGTCCCTCCATATCAAGCATCGTGGTGTCCTGTGGCCGGTGGCTCCAAATGGGGGTCACATAAAAACCCGATGAACCCCGGAGCATGGAGAAATGAACATCCATGACGCCGTTGGTGGATGACGCGGCCAATAAATCAACCTCGCAATAGTCGCCATTGTTGGCCACGACCGAATAGGTGAAATTCCCGGAACCAAATCCGGCATTCTCCCAATAAAGCTTCCCTCCGCTGTAGCCTCCGCTAAGCAATTGCTGCGTCTGCATGCCGCCGCCGTTGTTATAAGTGTAATTGATCTGCGTGATGTTCGCGTTGGCCTTGGTGATGAGAACGGAAACAATGCCGTTGGCCATGGTCACCGTGCCGTTGCCGTTGTCCACCAGCGTTACGGCCTGCCCAGTGCCTGTGCCGCCGCCGGGAATGTTGCCCAGCACGGAAACTCCAATGAAAAGGCTGAACAGAGAAATAATGAAGAGGAAAGATTTCATGAGATAATATTGGGGTTTGCAGAGGAAAGACGGCAGCATCATTGTGTGAAGTTACGAATAATAATCGAAAACGGAATCATGGGCTGAATTACAGCTTAACCCATTTTGCAAGTATCTGCAAACCAATTCCTGCGCTAAGGTCGTCCTCCAGAAGTCAATGCACGAACATTTTCTTCGATCAAAGTTAATAGCAAATTTGCCGATGTAGACTATGCGTCTATGCCCTTACGAAGGGAATGCTGTCGAGTTCCAAGTTTGAGCTGACAACTCCATACTGCCAATTCAAAGAAGCCCCAGAGAGAGTAGTCTTGGCTGAATCACATTAAAATCGAGCCACTGTTTGTTGTATTTATTTGAATCGTTTAAGGTAACCCACTTTCAGCAAACGCACTGAACAATTTTTGGAAGAAGAAATTATTTAGAAGCCACAAGTTTGTCTATGGCATCTTTGATCGCGAGAAGGTAAGTTGGCTTTTTGATAACGACGTCAATGGAAGTACAATCATGAGGTGGATTTCCGGAACACATCACCACGGGTGTGGAGGGGGATCGCATTTTGATTATGTGAGCCATTTCGCCGCCTGTCATTCCCGGCATCGAATTGTCCGTCAAGACCAAGTCGTGGAGGCTGGGATTGAAACGGGCAAGAGCTTCACCCGCAGAATTTGCACAGTCAACCTCGTAACCAAAGTTGTTGAGGAACACCTTGGTCAAAAGACGAATATCAATATCATCATCAACTATCAGAACGGTTGTTAATTGAGATTCCAGGGTTTTTTCCACAATTTTTTGGTCAATGAATCGTGTGTTATTTATAATGATGAAATACTAAGTGGAATTCCCATTACATCTATGCGAATTTGAGACAACCGATATCATTATGAGGACATGAAAAACGCAGCTCTTCTGGCGGATGTTGTTGGTGACAAGGATGAAACAGTTGAAAGACGCCAGGTGAAATCGGATTAATATGGTCTATTTTTACTCCAATTGACTTGTGTGCCGGATGGCACAGGGTAGAATTTTGAAAATTCAGCCAATATGGCAAAGCTGCTTAAGAACAAAATGGCCGGGCAGAAAAGCCGGATATTTCTGGTGGAGGATCACCCAGTTTTTCGCGACGGTCTGTCTAAACTGCTAAATGCGGAGGACGATATCATCGTTTGCGGTGAAGCGGGCGACGCCAAGCAAGGCCTTAAATCCATCATCAAACTTAAACCGGATCTTGCGGTTGTGGATTTGGGTTTGCCCGGGAAAAGCGGGTTGGAATTGATCAAGGAAATCCGGGGCTTGAAGATCGAAGTCAAGTTGTTGGTTGTATCCATGTTTGATGAAGCTCTTTATGCCCAGCGCGTCTTGCGTGCAGGAGGCGATGGTTACGTCATGAAACAGGCAGATCCGCAGGAGATAGTTCTTGCGATTCGTGATGTTTTGGCAGGCCACATCCACGTCAGTGACGATGTTTTTGAAAGAGATTCTGAAAAACGATCATCTGAAAAAAAAGCCGGAGCGCTTGATTCGTTGACAGATTCTGAACTTGAAGTTTTAGAATTGCTTGGCCACGGCAAAAGCGCACAGGAAATATCTCAACAAGTCGGTTTGTCCAGCGCAGAAGTCAATGCGCAGGCCCACAGCATACGACGGAAGCTCAAATTGAAAAGCTCTAATGCCTTGATACGCTATGCCGTCTCTTGGGTGGAAGACAGCGTTAAATAGCAGTAATTAGTGGGAAACATGGGAAAAATCAACCGCTTAGGGTTCTAAATTTTAAGATTTCCTGCACCGTCAGGTGGTCGTGAATTTCATTCAATTTCATGGAAGACTTGCCCGTTTTGGATTTGGCACCCTTTGGTGCTGTTCTTACCGGTACGCGAACAATAATCGTAGTTCCAACCCCCAACTGTGATGTTATCTCGCAAGTACCCCCCAATGACAATGCACGTTCCCGCATATTTGTGAGGCCAAGGCCATGAAGCATTTTCCCCTCAGACTTGAG
>PKZR01000433.1 GCA_003133815.1 Limisphaerales bacterium
TGCAGCAGAAGATTGACGAGATGGGTCCGGTCAATCTCGTCGCCATCGAGGAATACGAGGAAACCGAGCAGCGACATCAATTCCTCACCCAGCAGCACGACGATCTGGTCAACGCCAAGACGCAGTTGCTCGAAGTCATCAACCGCATCAACACGCAAACGCGGGAAATGTTTTTGCAGACATTTGAAAAAATCCGCGACAATTTCCGGTTGATGTTCACGGACGTTTTCGGCGGCGGCAAAGCGGACTTGATTTTGTCGGATGAAAACGACGTGCTCGAAAGCGGCATTGAAATCGTAGCGCGTCCGCCGGGAAAACAATTGCAGAGCATTTCGCTTTTGTCCGGCGGCGAACAGACGATGGTCGCCGTGTCGCTGCTGTTCTCAATCTATCAGGTCAAGCCGAGTCCGTTCTGCGTGCTGGACGAATTGGACGCGCCGCTCGACGAGTCAAACATCAACCGTTTCGTGCGCGTGNNGTGCTTTATGGCGTGACAATGGAGGAACACGGCGTGAGCAAGATTGTCAGTGTAAAATTCCACAAGACTGACGAAGCGGAAACAAAAACCGCGACTGCGCCGCTGGTGAAACCGGAAGAAAACGTTTCAAAAACTTCAACGATCAGCGAGTAGCGTAGTTCGAGTGATGCTGAAGGCGTGTTCGCAGATTATTCATGCGACTCTGGACGATTCATCCAAAATATCTCGACGCCAAGGGAATCGTCGCGCTGTGGCGCGAGGCGTTGCTGGCGCAGAAAGTTTTGCAGGGCGCGACAAAGGGCTACAAGCATCACCCGCAACTACTCCGCTTTGCGAAGACGAAAAATCCGTCTGCGGCCTTGGCATCTTATTTAAAGGCCGTGCATGAGGAATCCGTGCGGCGAGATTATGATTTCGACGCGTCAAAAATCGGCACGCAACATTCCCGCAGGAAAATCACGGAGACGCAAGGCCAGTTGCTTTATGAATGGAGGCATTTGAAACGGAAATTGAAAAACCGCGACCCGAAGCGGTTGCGAGAATTCGCCTCGATAAAAACTCCCGTGCCGCATCCGCTGTTCAAAATCATTCCCGGCAAAGTGCGCGAGTGGGAAAAAGTTCAGTAGGACGACTTCAAATTCCATTCGTTCAAAAGTGGCTTGGGAATCTCCGAGAGAAAACGGGACGGCGACTGGAAGGCGTCGCTGCCGGAATTGCCGAAGCCGCCGCGAATGAGCGGGTAGCTCAAATATAATTCGTTCTTTGCGCGCGTGATGGCGACGTAAAACAACCTGCGTTCCTCCTCCTCGCCGTCGGTGCTGTCCATAGAGCGCGCGGACGGAAACATCCCGTCGCACAGCATGATGACGAACACGACCTCGAACTCCAATCCCTTCGCCTGATGGATGGTCGAGAGCCGGATTTTTTCCGCGTCGGACTTTGAATCCTGATCGTCTTCGGCCTCGACGTTCGTGAGCAGCGCGAGTTGCGTGAGAAATTCCTCGACGCTGCCGAACTGAAACGCGAACTCCGCCAGTTGTTGCAATTCCTCGATGCGCCGCTCGTAATTGTCGTAAGTTTCCTTCAGATAATCGTCGTAGCCTGCGTCAATCACGAGCCGCAGCATTTTCGCCGCGCTTTTGCGGACGGATTCGTTTTCGAGCTGTGAAATTGTCGCGGTGAATTGTGCCCAGTTCAAAACTGATTTTTTTGGAACGCGCGCGATGGAATCCTGCAACGCGACGGCGATTGGCGTGTTGGTTCTCGGCGTTTGAAATTCAAGCTGAAACGACTGCCACAGTTTGTCCGCGCCTTTCGCCCCGATGCCAGGCAATAGCAAAACCAATCGCTTGAACGAAATCTCGTCGCGCGGATTGCTGACGAATTTCAAATACGCCGTCGCGTCCTTGATGTGCGCCTGCTCGAAGAAGCGGATGCCGCTGGTGATGGAAAACGGAATCTGCCGCCGCGTCAGTTCCAACTGCAATTCGAGCGCGTGAAAATGCGAGCGNNNNATTTCCGGCGTGCTGCGGTAATTGGTTTCGATCTTGAACACCTTCGCGCCGGGATAACGCTTGGGAAAATCCAGGATGTTCGCGAAGTTCGCGCCGCGCCACGCGTAGATGCTCTGCGCGTCGTCGCCGACGACCGTGACGTTTTTGGTGCGCGCGGCGAGCAGGTCAATCAAATCGCCCTGCAACTTGTTCGTGTCCTGGTATTCGTCCACTAGGATGAACTGAAACCGCCGCTGATACTGTTCGCGCACCTCGGCGTTTTCCTGCATGAGCTTGAGCCAGAGCGCGAGCAGGTCGTCGAAGTCCATGCCATTCGTTGCGCGTTTGCGGGCGGTGTAACGCTTCTGCTGGTCGGCAATCGGCTCCACGAACTCGGAGAAATAGCTGAACTGCCCGTCCACCAGTTCCTCAATCGTCTTGTGCGTGTTTGCGGCGAGCGAAAAGATTTCGTTCAGCACATCCGGCTTGGGAAAATGCTTGTCCTTCTTGTCAATCTTCGCATCCGCCATGCAGGCCTTGATCAAATCCTTCGCGTCGTCGCGGTCGAGGATGGTGAAATCGCGTTGGTAGCCGAGCGCGTCCGAGTGCGCGCGCAAAATCCGCGCGCCGATGGAATGGAACGTGCCGCCCCAAAGCTCGCGCAATTCGCGGCCGATCAAATCCGAGACGCGTCGCATCATTTCGCCGGCGGCCTTGTTCGTGAACGTGAGCAGCAAAATGCGGTCCGGCGGAATCCCCTGCTCCAGCAGATACGCCACGCGATAGGTGAGCGTACGCGTCTTGCCTGAACCTGCGCCGGCGATGACCAGCGCCGGGCCGGGCGGCGCGGTGACGGCGGCCAGCTGCTGCGGATTGAGTTCGCGCGCGTAGTCAATCTGCAGATGGACTGCGGAGTGATACGGTTCGAGGACGTAGTCGCGCGACATGAAACTCAATTCAAACGGCAAACGGGCGGAGGCAAAAGGAAAAACTGCGGCGGCAAATCACTTTACAAGACGAAAGCGTGATACTTTCTCAGAAAACGGGTGGTGTTCTCTTCGTTTGCAATCACTTCGCGCAGCCTGCGGATGTTGTCCTCGATTTTGTCCATGTAGAAATTATCACCGGAGGGATACGGCTTGTTGAGGTAACGGAACACGCCGCCGAAATCACGGTCGAGCTTGAGCTTGACATATTTGTCCCAGAAATCCGGCGTTTTGCGCAACAAATCCTTGGCGCTGGAAAACATGCTCACGACGCTGGATTTGGGCGGTGCGTTGTTCGTGGCCTCGGCGAATTCATCGTAGAGAATCGGCAACTTTTCCACATAGTCGTCCGCCGCCATTTGCCCGAGCAGGTCTGCGGTGCCGAGCGCGTAGCCGACGATTTTTTCAAGTTCATCATGGAAGGGAATATTGGTCAGGGTAGCGTCGACACCGGTGCAGCGGATCATGTTTTGCACGGCCTTGATGTCATTGGTACTGTAGCCCTTCATTGCCAGAAGCCCGGCGGCAAAATCGGTGCTGCGCGATACGTGCGTGGCGGTGTATTTGGCGCCGGTGCCAACCATGTCGTCGCGCTTTTTCAAATAACCGGTGTCGTGCAGAAGTATGGCGAGCAGGCCAAGTTCAAAGAATTGCTGGGTGAGGGGAGGATTTACGTCAGCCTTCCACCGTCCATGAAGTATCCGCACCATGCACAGCGCACCTTGCAGCGTGTGTTCGAAGTCGTGGTATTCAGTATCTACCGCCTGATAATCGGCGTAGCCCCCGGTGAAGCATTCTGTCGCCCAAGAAAAAGCGCCCGGCACGAACAGGCGGTTGCCGTTCGGAAACATCGACTGATACGTCGCCTTGACTTCCCTCGCGACGGCAGCCGGGTCTTTTGTGGAAACAGTCTGATTCATCATGGCTGTCGTTCCAGCTTGAACTGTCTGAAGACTAACAGCTTTCAAAAATGAAGCAAGTCTGATATGCAACATTAATATATCTTAATCTGGATTAATCGCCGCCTGTGACAAAACTTGCGCCCACCACGCCGTTTTCGGCAACATCAATAATGCAAAAGACATTGCTAGCGTTTCTCGACGACATTTACGAAGACCTCGAACTGTGGTATCCTAAGCTCCGGCTGGAGGAGGCGGGCTATGCGCTCAAATCCGCCGCGCCGGAAATCAAGACCTACGCCGGCAAGCACGGCTATCCCGCCGCTTCGGACCTGCTCCTGAAAGACGCGCGCAGCCAGGACTTTTGCGGATTGCTCGTGCCGGGCGGGTTCATGCCGGACAAGTTGCGGCGCGACGCGAAGGTACTGTCGCTCACGCGCGAGTTTTTCGAGCAGGGCAAGTTGATCGCCTTCATCTGCCACGGCGGCTGGATTCCAATTTCCGCAAAAATCCTCAAGAGCAGACGCGTCACCGGCTCGCTCGGCATCAAGGACGACCTGGAAAACGCCGGCGGCATCTGGGTGAACGAGCCGGTCGTTGTGGACGGCAACCTGATCTCCAGCCGCACACCGCGCGACCTTGCGCCGTTCGGTGCGGCGATGGTGAAATTTCTTGACGCGAACGTTAAATGAACGATCTGGGCAAATTCCTCGTCGTCATCGGCCTTGGCATCGCCGTCGTCGGCGTGCTCATCGGATATGGCGTCGGCAAAGGCTGGCTCGGCCATTTGCCTGGGGACATCCATTACACGCGCGGCAATGCCTCCTTTTATTTTCCGATTGTCACCTGCCTGCTCGCCAGTGCGGTTTTGACGCTGTTGATGTGGCTGCTTAAAAAATAATTTCATCATTGAATTTTCCCCGGCAGTTCCTAAACTTTCGCCATGGACAGTTCGCATCCGTCACAACTCGCGCAATACATCCCGGTTCTCATCCTCCTTGCCGGCGCCATCGGCTTTGCCGTCAGCGTGCTGGCGCTTTCCGTCCTGCTCGGCAAGTTCGGCAAGACCACCAAGGCCAAGGACATGGCCTACGAATGCGGCGCCAACCCCATCGGCGAGGCTACCTCGCGCTTCTCCGTCAAGTTCTACCTCGTGGCGATGCTCTTCATCCTCTTCGACATCGAAGTCGTCTTCATGTATCCGTGGGCCGTGGTTTACCGCGACATGCTGGCCGAACACGCCACACGCAACATGATTCTCGCCTCCATGCTTTCGTTCCTTGGCATCCTGTTCGCAGGCTACATCTACGCGCTGAAGAAAAAAGCCTTCGACTGGAAATAATTGAGTTGGAGTTCAAGCTTCAGCTTGTCGGGACAATTTAACTGAAACGCAAACACACGCAAAAGCGTGAACTCCAACATGACCTCAATCAAATTCGGCACCAGCGGCTGGCGCAGCGTCATCGCGAAGGATTTCACCTTCGACAACGTCCGGCTCGCCACGCAGGGCATCGCCAATTACCTGAATACCGAAATCCGCAACGAACAGTCCCCGCTTCATTTTCGCAATTCAATCGTGATTGTCGGCCACGACACGCGGTTTCTCGCGCGCGAATTTGCCTTGGCCGTCTGCGAAGTTCTGGCCGCCAACGACATCCAGCCGCTCCTCTGCGACCGCGACACGCCCACGCCCGTCATCGCCTACGCCATCCGCGACCGCAAAACCATCGGCGGCATCAACATGACCGCCAGCCACAATCCGGCGGAATATCAGGGCCTGAAATTTTCCACCTGGAACGGCGCGCCCGCCACGCCCGATGTGACGAAGCAGATCGAGGCGAACATCGCCAAGCTCCAGTCCGAGAACTTTTCGTTTAAAGGCGCGGTCATCGGCACTTACGAATGCGACACATTCAATCCGCAGCCCGCCTATTTCAAACAGCTACACAGACTCATCGAATTTCCCGTCCTCAAAAAGGCGAAGCTCAAGGTCGCTCTCGATTTCAGCTACGGCACCGCGCACGGTTACACGGACAAACTGTTTGAAAGCGTCGGCGCGAAAATCACCCTGTTCCACAATGAATTGAACCCACTCTTCGGCGGGCATCATCCCGAGCCGAACGCCGAGAACATGGCCGACGTCAGCAAGTTCGTCCGCAGCGGCAAGGCGCAGATCGGCCTCGGCACCGACGGCGACGCCGACCGTTTCGGTATCGTTGACAAGGACGGCACCTGGCTGACACCCAACCAGGTCCTCGCGCTCGCCCTCTATCATTTGAAGAAAAATCGCGGCTGGACCGGAGCCGTCGTCCGCACCGTGCCCACCAGCCATCAGGTGGACGCCGTCGCCAAATTGCTTGGAGTGAAAGTTTATGAGACGCCCGTCGGCTTTAAGTATATCGGCGAAATCATGGAACGCGAACCCGTCATCGTCGGCGGCGAGGAATCCGGCGGCTTGAGCGTCAAGGGCCACGTTCCGGAGAAGGACGNNAGGTGGAGAAATTCATCACCACCGACGGCTATAAATTTCTGCTGCCAAACAACGAATGGGTGGCCTTCCGCGCTAGCGGCACCGAACACCTCATCCGCTGCTACATTGAGGCCAAGACCAAGGCGAATTTGAAGAAGCTTGACGCCGCCTGCCGCGCATTGCTCGCGGCATAAGGCAAGCCCGTCAGGGCTGGCATAGTTGTAGCCACCGGAATCAATAAAACTTCAAGCTCCGTCAGGAGCGACATCACGGATTTCCCTCCCGCCGTCCACAAAAGCGGATCCGCCGTCGTGAAAGGCTGACCCGCCTTTGTAAAAAGCGGACTCGCCTACGCCGAAGGCGGACCCGCCGTCGCCAACTCTTGACCCGCCTACGCCAAAGGCGGACTCGCCTTTGCAAAAAGCCGACCCGCCGTCGCCGTAGGCAGACCCGCTTTTACAAAAAGCGACCTCGCCGTCGTGAAAGGCGGACCCGCTTTTCCCGAAGGCTGACCCGCTTTTACAAAAAGCGGACCCGCCTTTTGAAAAAGCGGGTCCAGTGTAGCTTCAGGCTAAACAACTTATGAAAAAACGTCCTGTTTTGAGGACGACGACGAGGATGAGGATGATTTGGCTGGTGCCGGTTTATTGAATATGGAACGCAGGAAACAAGGAAACGGAGAGCTTTTCCTGATTTCATGCTTTCCTTATCAAAGATACGGCGAGAATAGACGCGCAAACGCATCGCGCAGTTTTGCCGGGAGACTCCGGGCGTCCACTTCCGCCAAAGTCACTTCACGCGCGGCGGACATCTTTTTGGCGATGACGTTATCCATTTCCTGTGCGAACGCCCGGCTGTAGCACTCGACGTTCAATTCAAAATTCAGACGCAAGCTGCGCGCGTCCCAGTTGGCCGAGCCGAGCAGCACCCAGTGCCCATCCACGATCATCAGCTTGGAGTGGTCGAACGGCGGCGGCGTAAGCCAGATGTGACAGCCGCGTTCCAGCACCTGCCACCACATCGCCCGCGACGCCCAATGCACGGGCGGCAGATTGTTTTTCGCGGGCAGGATGATGTCCACGCGCACGCCGCGCAGCGACGCGAGGTTGAGCGCGGTGACGAGCGCGTTGTCCGGCAGAAAATACGGCGTGAGGATTTTCACGGAGGTCTGCGCCTCGGCCAGCGCGGCGAGCAGCGTCCAGCGGGCGTTCTCAAAATCTGCGTCCGGCCCGTCGGTGATGACGCGGGCGATGATGTCACCGCATTCCTTCGGTTCAGGAAACCAGATTTCGCCGTCGAGGATTTCGTTCGTTGAGAACGCCCAGTCATTCGCAAAGGCTTCCTGCAATTCCGTGACGACCGGGCCTGTCACGCGGAAATGCAAATCTTGGACGGCACCGCTTGGATTGTCGGCGAGGACATTTCCGTGTCGGATGTTCATGCCGCCCGTAAAACCGGTCTGCCCGTCCAAGACAAGTGATTTGCGATGGTTGCGGAGATTGATGGTGGCCACGCGCCACGGAGTGAACACGGATGCCGGCAGGAACTTGGCATATGGAATTCTGGCGTGGTGTAATTTCCAGGTGATGGGCGGAAACGAGTAGCGCGTGCCGGCGGAATCAATCAGCACGCGCACGGCCACGCCGCGTTGGACTGCGCGTTTGAGCGCTGCGACAAATTGTGTCCCGCTCGCGTCGTTGTCGAAAATATAGGTGCAGAGCGTGACGGATTTTTTCGCGGATTCAATCGCGGCCAGCATGGCGGGAAACGCGGCGTCGCCATTGACGAGCGGCTCGATTTTATTTCCGGCGGTCAGCGGCTGCGTGGCGACACGGCTGACGACGCGGGCGATGTGCTTGAGATGTTCCGCGCCGTCGTGTTCGGGTTCGCCGAGGTTTTCCGGCACGTCGCGGCTGAAAGTTTTGTGGACGCCGAGCTGGACGGCGCGGCGGCGGATGCGGTTGACCCCGAGCACGAGGTAGAGGAAGGGACCGAGCGCGGGCAATGTCCAGACGACGGCAATCCAGATGGTCGCGGAACGGGGGTCGCGCTTGTGCAGCAGCGCGTGGACGGAGGCGAGCACGGCGGCGAGAAAATGAAATCCAACGACCATGTGCGGCCAGAATCGGGAGATGTGCTCAAGCCTGTCCATCGGCACTATTTTGGCGGAAGCGGACGTTGACGCAAGCGCGGCGTGGGAATAACTGGAGCCATGGCAAAGTGCGGGCTTGATTCGCCGGAAAAATCAGACACATTCGCGGGCATTCTTGAAAACACTGCACAATTATCTGACCCGGCAGGTGCTCATCTCGCTGTTGATGACGGTGGCGGTGTTCACGTTCGTGCTGCTCCTGGGGAACGTGCTGAAGACAATCCTTGAGCTGCTTGTCAGCGGGCAGGCACGTTTTGGGATTGTCGCCGAGGCCATCGGGCTCTTGATCCCGTTCGTCTGGGGCTTCGCGCTGCCGATGGGACTGCTCACGGCAACACTGCTGGTTTTCGGCCGGTTCAGCGCGGATC
>PKZR01000253.1 GCA_003133815.1 Limisphaerales bacterium
GCGATTGGGCGCGGTATTGCGCAAGGCGCTGGCGAGATAATCCGACAGGCCAATTACGGTCAATAAACTGCCAGCCATCTGGCGGGCAGACGCCATTTTCCTGCCGGAAATCGCCGTCCGCGTGCAGGAATCCGGCGTTCTCCCGCAAGAAATCGCTGTTCGCGTGCAGGAATTCGGCGTTCTCTTGCAGGAAATCGCCGNNGGAATTTGCCGTTCTCCTGCAAGAAATCGGCGTTCGCGTGCAGGAAATTCCCGTTTTCTTGCCAGAAATCGTGGATTTCCGATCGGTTCCGGTGGGTGGACTTAAAGAAAACCGGTTGATTTTCAATGGTTTACGCAAAATCCACCCAAAATGGATGCTTTGGCAGCCCGCAAATCTTGAGAAATGAGGCTATCCGGCAGTGCGACCGGGGGAAATGCCCCAAACATCTGGCGGCATTGCAGCGGGCGGGTCTGGCCGTGCAGGAACGCGGGCGGCTTTACTCGATTCCGAAGCAATATCTCCCCGTGCCCGGTCAGGCCGTGGTGGATTTCGGTCATTGCCTGCTCCGGCTGGATGCGGCGGAGTAGAATGCGGGTGGGCGTTTTCTAGCGTCCTTTCAGGACGCAATATTTTGTTGGCTGATGACCAGCCACAATATGGCTGGCTAATGTCCGATGTTTCTGCGGGCCTTTACCGGCGCATTTGGAAGATAAACACGCGAGTCACTTTGCGTCAGTGTTTTGCTTTTCTTCCCATTCTTTTCGTTCGGCAATTGTGTCGACAAGCAAAACCACGAGCGCAGCAACAATCATTAACCAACCAATTTCCGAAACCCAAATTGGTGTTTTAGGGAAGAGGAGTCGGCAGAGGAATGCCAGAAAAATACCAATTTTGCAAAGGCGGTTAATTGTCTTTGAATATTTTGGCGTGCCGTTGTGAAATTCTGTGCCATTACTAAATTTCATAATGAATTTGATTGTTCAAAGCATGCGCCTAAATAAATTTTCTGTCCATCGCTAATTCAACCCGGTAGCCAGGCCAAGCGGCATCCGCGCCGGAATTGACAAAGTTTTCGGGCATCAGCAACATTCCGTCGGCACCAGAAGTTGCATTGGCTTTCAGAGGCCGGGCCGCAAACCATCACATCATCATGAAATCAAAACTCGCTGTTCTGCTGTCCGCCGTTCTGCTGGCTGCCACGGGCGTGGCCCGCGCGCAGGATGACACCAACAAAATCCCGCCGCAAATCATCGCGCTGCTGAAGGGGTTGAAATATCAGCAGGGCGACATTGACCTGCGCGGCGGCCTTGCGAAATTGTCCGTGCCGACCAATTTTAATTATCTCGGGCCGGACGACGCGGAGACGGTGCTGGTCAAGTTGTGGGGCAACCCGCCTTCCAACGTGAAGCCGCTCGGCCTGCTGATTCCTGCGGACATGACGCCCATCAGTTCCAACTGCTGGGTGGTGACGATTCATTACAGCGAGGACGGTTACGTGAAGGACGGCGACGCGGGCAAAATCAATTACGACGACCTGCTCAAGCAGATGCAAAAGGGCATCGCGGAAAACAACAAGGCGCGGGAGGAGCATGGTTATCCGGACATCACGTTGGTCGGCTGGGCCGCGCCACCGCATTATGACGCTGACGCGCACAAGCTTTATTGGGCCAAGGACCTCAAGTTCGGGGATGAGCCGGCGGACACGCTCAACTACAGCATCCGCATGCTGGGCCGCAAAGGCGTGCTGGAACTGAACGCCGTGGCCACCATCGGCCAGTTGCCGGAGATTGACCGGCAGGTGCCGCAAATCCTCGGCATGGTGGACTTCAAGGAAGGCAGCCGCTACGCGGACTTCGATCCAAAGGTGGACAAGGTGGCGACCTATGGCCTGGCCACGCTCGTGGCAGGCGGCGCGCTGGCCGCTGCGGCTAAACTGGGATTGCTCAAGGGGCTGTGGGTCGGAATCATCGCACTGAAGAAGTTCATCGTCATCGGTATCGTGGCGGTGATCGCATATTTCAAGAAACTGTTCAAGCGCGACGGCGGTTCGCCCCGGTCTTGAACATCAACCCGGCGGCCATGCCATGTGGCGTCCGCCAAGAATGTGGATGTGCAGGTGCTCCACGGTCTCGCCGCCGTCCGCACCGTTGTTGATGACGAGCCGGTATCCGCTTGGCGTCAAACCCAGCTTGTCCGCGACTTCGGCGGCCTTGAGCAGCAGATGACCGAGCAGTTGCTGGTCGGCGGTTTTCGCCTCGCTGATTCGCGGAATCGCTTTCTTCGGGACGATCAAAACATGCGTGGGCGCCTGTGGATTGATGTCGCGGAAGGCGAGCACGGAATCGTCTTCATAAACAATCGCCGCCGGAATCTCGCGGGCGATGATTTTTTCAAACAGGGTTTTGCTCATAAATTTTTATCAACCACGAATGGACACGGATAAACACGGATGAAAAAATTTGCAGCCTGACGACGCTTCGCGGATTTTTTGAAATTGAATCCGTGTCCATCTGTGCCCATCCGTGATTAAATCTATTCCACGACGAGCGCACACTCGCTTTTCTCCGGCTCCGCAGTCAGGCAGCCGCGCAGATATTCCACGACCTGTTCCTGCATTTTTTCGCAGCGGGCGCTCCAGCGTCGCGCTCCGGCGAGCTGCTTGACGCAGCCGCGCAATCCGCGAAAGCGCAGGACGCGCGGCGACTGGCGGAGCTGCTGGCGCAGTTCGTCGCGTAATTTCGGGAAGAAAAACAATTCCAAACTGTCGGCGGATTGCCGCGCGAGCAGTCCGAGGTCGGTCTCGATGATTTCCTGCGAGCGCTCTTCGAGTTCGCCGGCCCGGATGGTGAGGCCGAGGCCGCGTAAAACCTTTTCCAGCGCACCGGCAAATTCGCCGACGGTGACGGTTTCGCGTTCGAGTTCGACTTTGAAATAATGAAAGACGGATGCGGCGGCGTGGCGCAGGATTTCCGGGTCGAGCGTTCCTTCGCAGGAGCCGACAATCTCAACGGAAATCATTTCGGCGGAGCAGGGGACGCTTTCGCCGTTGGTGAACTTGAACAGCAGGCAGTCGTTGGACAATGCAATCATTTGGCGGCCTCCATTTTTTTTACTTCCTGAATAAAATCCGTCGCCTCCTGAAACCGGCGATAAACGCTGGCGAAGCGGACATAGGCGACATCGTCCAACCCGCGCAATCCTTCCATGACAAGCTTGCCGACGAATTCGCCCGGCACTTCGCCCTCGAATTTCTCCGTGACGACGGCGACGATGTGATCCACGAGATCGTCAATCGCCTTGGGGCTGATGGGACGCTTTTGGCAGGCTTTCTTGATGCCGGACAAAAGTTTGTCGCGCGAAAACTCCTCGCGCCGGCCGTCGCGCTTCAAAACCATCAAACCTTCGTGCTCAACTTCCTCATAGGTGGTGAAGCGGTGGGCGCATTTGGCGCATTCGCGGCGGCGGCGGATGGTCGCGCCTTCGCGCGAGGCGCGCGAATCAATGACCTTGTCATCCTGATCACCGCATTTTGGGCAACGCATAAAACCACAGCTAATTGTGGCTGCTATTTTGTAACACACTGGATTTTGTGGGTCAAGAAGTGGTTGTGCACAGGAAAGTCGCCCAAAAGTGCTTCTTTTCAGGAAAACGACTCTTGCTATCGCCCGATTTTCGGTTATTTTCTCCGGCTCACGCTTGGAAAAACTCCAACGCAAAGCATTTTTATTTTATGGCAACAGCAAGCGATATTCGCCGAGGCATGGCGATCAATTACAACGGCGACATTTCAGTGGTGCTCGATTTCCAGCACCGCACGCCCGGCAATCTGCGTGCGTTTGTGCAGGCGACGCTCCGCAGCATCAAGACCGGCAAGGCCTCTGATGTGCGCTTCAGCTCGACCGAAAAAATCGATCCGGTGCCGATGATGACGACGAAGATGGAGTTCAGCTACAAGGACGGCGCGGATTTTGTCTTCACGAACCCGGAAAATTACGAGACGGTCACCATCGCGGCGGAACTGGTCGGCGACGCGAAAAATTTCCTCGTGGAGAACGCGCCGGTGACGGTGGTGTTCGTGGAAGAGAAGGCGGTTTCCGTGGAAGTGCCGGCCAGCGTCATCCTCACGGTGACGGACGCGCCGGAAGGCATCCGCGGCGATTCGGCCAACAACGTGCAAAAGCCGGTCACGGTGGAGACGGGAATCACGGTGCAGGCGCCGCTGTTCATCAAGACGGGGGAGAAGATCAAAATTGACACGCGTACCGGCAAATACATGGAACGCGCCTGACAATTAAAAATTTCAAATCTCAAGCCTGAGATTTCAAAAGCCCGCCGTGCGCGGGCTTTTCATTTTTCCGGCGGAATTGCTTTGCAACGCAAACGCATTCGGCTATTTCTCACTGGACACAAGTATGTCGTCGCAAACAAAAGGGGAACAAGTGTTTCGCGGCATCGGCGTTTCCGCCGGGGTTTGCCGCGGGAAGATTCTCGTCCTGCACCGGGCGCGGCACATCATCTCCAAACGCGAAATTTCTGAAAGCGAAATAGCCTCGGAATCCAAACGTTTCGAACAGTCGCTCGCCCAGACGCGAAAGCAAATTTCCGAAATCCAGCACCGGGTCGTCCAAAACATGGGCGCAAAGGAAGGCGACATTTTTGAGGCGCACCTGCTGATGCTTGAAGACCGGGTGCTGGTCGAGGAGGTCATGAAGTTGATCCGCGACAAAAAATTCAACGCCGAAAACGCATTTCACACCGTCGCCGAGCGCTACGTCGCCGCGCTGGCCGAGGTGGACGACGATTACCTTCGCGAGCGCGCCGCCGACATGCACGACCTGAACGTGCGCGTGCTCGACAACCTGCTCGAAGTGAAGGACGCCTTCGACCTGCGCCATCTCACCGAGCCGTGCATTCTGGTCGGACACGATTTGAGCCCTTCCACGACGGCGCAACTGGACAAAAAACTCGTGCTCGGTTTCGCGACCGACATCGGCGGCAAAACTTCGCACACGGCGATCATGGCGCGGTCTCTGGGAATTCCCGCCGTCGTCGGATTGCAGACCATCGCGGACGAGCTGGAGACCGGCGATTACGCGTTGCTTGACGGCTACAATGGCACGGTCGTCGTCAATCCCACCGACCAGACGCTCTTCGAATACGGCCAGCTCGCGAAGATCAAGGCGTCACTTGAAGAAAAACTGCGTGCAATCAAAACCCAGCCCGCCGTCACCCTTGATGGAAAAATTATCCATCTCTCCGCGAACATCGAGGATCAAAACGACGTGGACGCCGTTCTTGCGCACGGCGCGGAAGGAGTCGGGCTTTTCCGCACGGAATTTTTATTCATCAACCGAGACAGTCTCCCGGACGAGGAAGATCAATACAAAGTTTACCGTCAAGTTGCCGCCGCGCTAAAGCCACAGCCGGTCATAATCCGCACGCTGGACCTTGGCGGCGACAAATTTGCGTCGCATCTGCAGCTCACCAAGGAAGTGAATCCGTTTCTGGGCTGGCGCGCCATCCGGTTCTGCCTTGCGCAGCCGGAAATGTTCTGCGCCCAGCTCCGCGCCATCCTCCGTGCCAGCACCGAAGGCAACGTTAAGATGATGTATCCGATGATTTCCGGTCTGGAAGAATTGAATCAGGCCAACGCGCTCGTTGAGAAATGCAAAGCCGAGCTGCGCGCGGCAAAAATTCCGTTCGACGAGGAAATCAAAATCGGGGCGATGATTGAAATTCCGTCCGCAGCGCTCATCGCCGATTCGCTGGCGCAGCGCGTAAAATTTTTCAGCATCGGCAGCAACGATTTGATTCAATACACACTCGCCGCCGACCGCACGAACGAAAAGGTTTCGCATCTTTACGAACCGACGCATCCGGCAATTTTGCGGCTGATCAAAATGACGGTTGATGCGGCGCACAAGCACGGCATTTGGACCGGTGTTTGCGGCGAGATCGCGGGCGACCCGTTTCTCACTCCGCTGCTCATCGGTCTGGGTGTGGATGAATTGAGCGCCGCGC
>PKZR01000221.1 GCA_003133815.1 Limisphaerales bacterium
AGCATCCACAAGCAAACGGGCAGGCCGAACTGGTTCTGCGCTTTTTACGACCCCGAAGGCTTCCGCCGCTTCCGTAGCACCGGCACGGAGAACGCCAAAATCGCCCGCACGATCTGCGTCAACGTCGAGCGCGCCGCCGCCCTGACGCGGCAGGGCAAGCTGTCGAACGAAAAGGCTCTCAAGCTCGTGCGCGAGACGTGCGACGCCATCGCCGAGACGCACGGCAAGCTGGCGGCAAATCGCGCCGAAGCCGTTTTGAAGCCCGCCGTCGAGGAGTTTATCCGCATTGCTGGCGGCGAGTTCACCAGCTACACCGTGCGCGGCTGGCTTGATTCGTGGATTGCCGGGCGCACGGACGCGAGCAAGGCGACGGTGATCGAATACCGGCGCATCATCGAAATGTTCCTGAAATTTTTGGGCGCACGGGCAGACCGCGCCCTGACGACGTTGCAACCGCGCCAGATCGAGGACTTCAAAGCCAGCCAGACAACCCGTGTCGCGCCGTCCAGCGTCAACAAGTGCGTCAAGGTGTTGAAAGCCTCGCTCAATGCCGCCGTGAAAAGCCGCCAGTTGGAGTTTAACCCCGCGCAACACGTCGAGTTTATCGAGGCTGAATCCGAAGGCGAAAGCCGCCGGCCATTCACCAGCAAGGAATTGACCGCGCTGTTGACTCACGCGAGCGCGGACTGGCGCACGATGATCTTCGTAGCGTTCTACACCGGCCTGCGGTTGCGCGATTGCGCTAACCTGACGTGGCGCAATGTCGAGTTGCATACGAACACGCTGAATGTCCTGACGGAAAAAACGAAACGGCGTCAGGTGTTGCAACTGGCGGAACCGCTGGCGCGGCACTTGTCCACGATGGCCGGGGATAATCCCGACGCCGCACTTTGCCCGATGTTGCACGGCAAAAATGCTTCGTGGCTTTCTTCGCAGTTTTACGCGGTAATGGTGAAAGCAGGACTGGTGCAGGAGCGCGGACACCAAAGCACCGGCAAGGGACGGGACGCCCGGCGCGAGTCCAATCCCATCAGCTTCCACTCGCTGCGTTACAACACCACCAGCGCGTTGAAATCCGCTGGCGTGTCTGACTCTGTGGCAATGGATATTGTCGGCCATGAGACGGCCAGCATCAGCCGCAACTACACGAAGATTGACGACACCGCCAAACGCGCCGCCGTCAACAAACTGCCGGACATCACGAAATGAACTGTGCGTAGCTGCCACGCTGCCGCGCGTGTCTAATCATAGGGTTTTCGGGCAATCCACCCGCAGTTTGATACAAGTTCGCCGCGCATCAGTTGCATATTTGCGGTGGTGAATTTTGCGACGGATTTATGGCAAAATAACCGCATTTACGATATACGCCAATGCCGCTCTTGCCTTGCAGGACGCCGTTTGTTTCAATCGTCAGCGTTCTGAAAAAACGAATGTAACTAAAATCATAAAGCAAAATTTGCGTAGCTTCGGCTGCTGTCACTCACGAAACGGGAAATTTCGACTCAAAAGACAGCGTTTGAAGACACGCCCACATCGGGCGTGCCTGAAAGCGTTCTTTTGAGGGCATTCCCGTGCCTGTGAGGGAGCGTGAGTAGGTCACGCCTTTTTCTTTGGGCAGGCCACGCATAATTTCCGATTGCAACAAAAATTTTGAAAGAAAAACTAAAAGCCGTAGGAGGATTCGTTATCGGCGTTGCCTTGATGATTTTGATTTGCGTTATCGTAGCTATTTTTCTGCGCGGCTCGGCCTGGGTTTCGGAAAAAGTGCTGCCGATATTGACTGAAATTGGAGCGATTACATTCTTCCCTTTAATTCTGATTGTCCTTCCGTTGTCAATTTTCAGAAAGTGCCGTGGATGGTGTGGGGCAGCCTTTGTTTATTGGAGCTACCTTTGCGGTCTGTGCCTCTGGATGACTTCGTTACTCGTAACCATCAACCTTTGGGGATACATCGCGGCAATCATCGGACTTTTCATGGCTGGAATCGGTGTTTTTCCAATCGCCGTCATTGCCTGTATGTTCAAAGGTGAATGGAGCCTGTTCTTTCAATTGATTTTGCAATTCGTATTACTGATTGGGTGCAGGCTTTTCGGGTTTTATTTGGCGCACAAAGCCGAACAGGAAGAAATTTGGGACGCGAACGAGAAACGCGACAGTTCAAAGCAATTTGTGAAACCGTGGTTAAGATGGATTCTAGTTTTACCAGCGGCCATTGGTGCATGGATAGGCATTCAGATCGGTATTATTTTAGTTAGCGGAATTATTGATATTGCATGGTTCGGAGGACTAGGGGGTGCAAACGATACACACCTTGTTCAATTTCTAAATACCGTTGCGAGCGCATGGGCGTTTGTGTTCGCCGGAGCAAGGACCGCTCCATCAAAACGTGGGGCAACCGCACTGTGTTTGACAGCTTTGTTTATTCTAGGCGCTTTTGGGGTGATATATTTAGCGCAGGATATTGAATCAGCAAAAGGATTTTGGGGAACTGAATGGTCTTTAATCTGCCTCGGAGTTTCTGCCGTCACAATGGCAATAATGTGTTATGAAATTTGTAAGGAGGAAAAGCACACGGCGGTCGTCGCCGTTTGCGATGCTTTCAGTGCTGCCAGTAACGCCTACGACGCAACCTATGATGCCATTCAGATCTACACCACCCGCGCCAATCACCGTTTTGAAATCTCAAACGCTCGCCATGATGAAACACTTGACGCGGAAGCCTACGACGAAACGGTTGCCGCCTATACGGACCCCGCCGACTTTGCCACATACACCGAAACCGAGTTGGATGCCCACACCGCAGCAATGGAGAATTTGACCGCTGCATTTGATACACTCACCGCTGCTTTTGCTACCTTCAATCACCCTGACGCCGGTATTACTTCGACCGCCGCCGAACTATACAAAGTATATTGCGAAACCTACAAATTTGCCGTTGATGCCTACTCCAATGCGGCCTCTTGCGCCCTAGGCACCGCTTTGGAAGGCAATGTGCAAGCTGCCAAAGACCAATTTGAAATTATGCTGCTTGAGGCCAGAGCCAACAACCCCGGCGCAACTGATCCAGTCGTCGCCAAAGCCAAAGCTGCCAATTTCAGAGCAAGAACGGAAGAAAACGCAGCCAAGGCAAAGACATTGGAACAGAAAGCCAGAGTTGCTGAAACCAAGGCCAAAGAATTTCTCGCAACAGCCACGCCCGGTGCGAAGCCCATTATGTCCGGCATAGTTGCGGACGCACTAGCGCTGGCGAAACCAGACTTGGTGGAAGAGTGGCTTCAACAAGGCAAGGGCTTTTATTTTGGTTATCGAGTTTCCAAAAGTTACGAGAAAGCATTCGAGCTTTTTACAAAAGCTGCTGCTGCCGGCCACCCAGAGGCTCAATTTCATGTTGGTCTATGCTTTGAGGATGGAGACGGCGTTAAGCCTGACCAGTTTCAAGCAGTGGAATGGTATCTGAAATCAGCAATCAACGGATTTGCAAAAAGTCAAAACAACTTGGCTATTTGCTTCCGTGACGGCCAAGGTGTGCCGATGGACTATGATGAGGCCGAGAAATG
>PKZR01000137.1 GCA_003133815.1 Limisphaerales bacterium
CCATGTCACGGCTCGACGAACAATTGACCGGGCAGTTTCACCAGTGGGAACTGCGCGGGCGCGGATGGCAGGTGTTTGACAAACCCGTTGCACCGGAACCGCCGTTCAGACCGTTCCACGGCCACTATTTGCCCGACGCACCGCCCGTTGATGACGGACGGAAACCGACATTTTTTAATTCCTTGGTTGAAAAATTGAGCGGCAAATTAAGCACCGCACCGCCGCCAGCGGAAATTGACACCGAACCGGAGGAAGAGCCGGAACCGCAATCACTGGTTCGGGGAAAAATGATTGAGTTTCAGGCGTCACTGCCGGACAAGCTCGACATTGGCAAGGAAGCCTTTGAGCAATTCCTTTTGAATATTTCAATGTGCCGTGAGCCGATTGCATTTGAATTGCTCGGCACTCACAAAAAAGTGACGGCACAATTTGCCGCCGCTTCAAAAGATGCACCATTGCTGCGCCGACAGTTGCAGGCGTATTTTCCCGAAGCCGTGTTTACTCCGCGCGAGGGAACGTTGGAGCAGGCATGGAACGCATCCGCAGGTAATGAAGCACTGGCGGTTGAATTTGGATTGGCGCAAGAATTCATGCTGCCGCTGGCCAGCGGCAAACTTGATCCCTTCATCGGCATCATCGGCGCACTTTCCGAGTTGCAACAGGGCGAACTTGGATTGTTTCAAGTGTTGTTCCAGCCCGCACATCAAGCGTGGCCGGAGAGCATCGTGCGCTCCGTCACCCATGCGGACGGCAAACCGTTTTTCGTTGATGCACCAGAAGTGGCAAGCGCAGCAGAAAATAAAGTTGCCCGCCCTTTGTTTGCCGCCGTGGTTCGCATTTTTGTCCGCACCAAAGAACTTGAACGACTTTTGCGATTGGCACTCGACCTTGCCGGTTCGTTGCGCGTGTTTGCAAATCCTAACGGCAACGAACTCATCCCGCTCAAAAATGACGACTACCCGTTTGTTGAACACATCGAAGATGTTTTGCAACGACAATCCCGCCGCAGCGGAATGATTTTGAACAGCGACGAATTGATCGGCTTTGTGCATCTGCCATCAAGTGTCATCCGTTCACCAGTATTTCAACGGCAGACGACAAAGACCAAAGCCGCCCCAACAATTGCCCGGCATGGAAATGCCTTGCTTGGAAACAACGAACACGCTGGCGCAACGGTTGAAGTTAGGTTGTCGCCAGAGCAGCGCACACGTCATTGCCATATCATCGGCGCATCCGGCACTGGAAAATCCACGCTGCTTTTCAATCTGATAAAAAACGACATTGAGAACGGCGAGGGTGTCGCCGTGTTTGACCCGCACGGCGATTTGATTGACCGCATTCTTGGAATCATTCCCGAATCACGAATCAATGACGTGGTTTTGGTTGACCCGTCCGACGAACAATTTTCCATTGGATTCAACATCTTGTCGGCTCACAGCGACCTTGAGAAAAATCTTTTGGCCTCTGACTTGGTTTCCGTGTTTCAACGACTTTCATCTTCATGGGGCGACCAGATGAATAGCGTTCTTCAAAATGCGATTCTTGCTTTCTTGGAAAGTGACCGGCGCGGAACGATTGCGGATTTGCGCCGGTTCCTGATTGAAACATCTTTTCGGAATGAATTTTTGAAATCAGTGAAGGATTCAGAAGTTGTATATTACTGGCAGAAAAGTTTTCCGCATCTGTCCGGCAACAAGTCCATCGGCTCGATTTTGACGAGGCTCGACACGTTCCTTGCCCAAAAGCCGATTCGTCACATGGTGTCGCAGCCGGAAAACCGGCTGGACATCGGGCAAATTATGGACAGCGGCAAAATCTTTCTGGCGAAACTGCCGGAGGGATTGTTAGGCCGGGAAAATTCGCACCTGCTTGGCTCTTTGCTCTTGTCTAAATTTCAACAGATTGCCATGAGCCGACAGGCGCAGCAGATCGCCGCGCGCAGGGACTATTGGATTTACATAGACGAATTTGCCAATTTCATCACGCCGACCATGGCGGAGATTTTGAGCGGAGCGCGGAAATATCGCATCGGCCTCACGCTCGCCCATCACGAGTTGCACCAGTTGCAGCGAAATTCCGAAGTCGCCAGTGCCGTCATGTCGCATCCTTACACGCGCATCGTATTTCGTGTTGGCGACGACGACGCCAAGAAATTGGCCGAGGGCTTTTCATATTTCGAGGCGAAGGATTTGCGGAACTTGGAAACCGGGCAAGCCGTCGCCCGCGTTGAACGTAGCGACTACGATTTTAATTTGAGCGTGCCGTTGCCCGCAAAACTGGACAAAGACACAGCAGCCGCGCGGCGGCAGGAAGTCATCACGGTTTCGAGAAAAGAATATGGAACGGCGCGGGCGGACGTGGAGGCGATGCTGGCGAAGTCGCGTGAGACTGTGCCAACGGCTACGCCGCCGACTTCCCCGCCAGCCAAGCCGGTTGTGGAATTGCCGAAAGTTGCCGAAGTTCCGAAGGTAGTTGTGCAGGAATCAGAGGAGGAAAAAAGCCAGCACAACGCCATCAAGGAACGAATCCGGGTTCAGGCCGAGACGCTGGAATATTCCGTCGCCTTTGAGGAATTTGTGGCTGGCAGTCAGGGCAGAGCGGATGTTGTCTTGCGCCGGGGCAATCGCGCCATTGCGTGCGAAATCACCGTGACTACGCCGGTTGAATATGAAGTGATGAATCTCACCAAATGCTTGAAGGGAGATTTTTGGCACGTCGCCGCCATTTCCAGAAACAGGAAAAAGCTGACGCGCATCCAAGAATTGCTTTCGGAAACCGCAACGCCCGAACAGATCGCCAAAGTCGGGTTTTACTTGCCTGAGGAATTCATTTCAAAGCTCTACGATTGGGCGATGGACGACCCCGGCGGCGCGGTCGTCGAGCGTGGCAAACCCAACAAACGCAAGATCGCCTTTGACACCGCTCAAATGACGGATGGCGAACGCCGAGCGCGCGAGGCCGATATGCTCAAAAGCCTCGCCGAGGTGATGAAGCGGAAATGACCTGCTTCGCTTTCGTCCCGAACATCGGCAGCACAGGCATGGCATTTTTAAGCGTCGCCATTTGCAAGTGCGCGCAGTTCTAATTTATCGCCTTGGACGAATGCCCAGTCAATTTCATGCGGACTTCGCAATCAAATAAAAGCATGAAATTTTTCGCTTGCAATTATTCAGCTCGGCGTTAAAGTTTTACTCCGTGAATTTGACCACTCAATTTTTAGCTCGCATTGAGCAAGATTTTGTCGTGCCTCGCGCCAATTTTATCTGCCTACGTAGTTTTCCTACCTTTCCAAAGATCGAGCATTTGTTATCTTCACTGTGTTGTTTATGGGCATAATGAACAGAACATCCGGGTCAAAACCGGTTGGATTTTATCCTTTCCTTCTGGAGCAAGATATCCACACTTGCACTCAAGTGGCCGTTTACATTGCCGATAGGGATGTTAAAATGATTTAGGATCATGAACATGGACAAAACGAAAGGCAACTTATGAACATTGGAAAAATTATAGGACCGTTGCGGAATCCTAAATTCGCCGCCGCGCTGCTTCTCGGCAGCGTCGCGCTCTCTGCCTTACTTACCATCGCAGACCCAACGCCGATTCGGCACTCTCTGGGATTAGAGGCCGCTGTGGTAGCACCCCAGACGGCCAGTAGCCAAACTCCCTCAGTCACCCCGACGAATGCGGTTTCTTCCAATCTTGATGCCAAAAGTCGAGACAAAACCGTGGCAGAAGCACCGAGTCAAATGGTCACCTTTGCGGAGAAATCTGGAAACTGATAATGGTAGCAGAACGGATTCTGAAGACGTGATTTTTCAATCACGTCTTTTTTTGTCTCACTTTGACTCAATGTAGTCCAAAGAGCCAAAGCACGAAAATAATCAGTATGTCAGCAGCTAACGCCAATATAACAAGCCAAACTATGTCATCTTCCTTCGATTCGGGTTTAGCAAAGCAACTAATGAAAATCATGGAGCAAACGAACAAACACATAATAACCGCATGCCAGTGCAGGAAAACGGCCGATTGGCCGGTCAAAGGATAAAAAGCCGCAGCAAGTATTATTAGTATAATACCGACGATAATGACCGTCGCGGTGAAAACGACGAAACGATGAAATCTGTATCCGTCGTCGAAATATTCTGTTATGATCATCGCGATCACGGCGGCTGTTAATACGCCCCCCGTAATCTGAAGTCCTTTATCCCACGAAGCTGACATGGTTAACATCGCTGCCAGGCATAAATGAAGATTCTTTGCGAACCCGAACCCCGAACCGTGCATGAATTTTGCAATGTATGACATTCTATTTATCGGGTTGAATGGTTTTTCCCAGTGCGGATGAAACCTGAATAATAAATAAACATTAGTAAAGCGATGGTTGTCAGCAACTGTCTTAAGAGGCAAGGGAAAAGTTGGGATTTTTTAATAGGCGGTTAGCGAGGATGATAAGTTTGCGCATGAGGACGGTGAGGGCGAGTTTTTTGGCTTTGCCGTTGGCGAGGAGGCGCAGGTAGAGGGATTTGAGAACTGGGTTGTGACGCGAGGCGACCAAGGCGGCCATGTAGAGGATCGTGCGGACTTGGGCGCGACCACCCGCAATGTGGCGTTGGCCGCGATACTGTCCGCTATCTCGATTGAAAGGAGCGACGCCTGCCAGTGCCGCAGCTTGCGTATCGGACAAGGATCCGAGTTCTGGCATGAGGGCAATCAGAGCGGTAGCACTAAGGCTACCAATGCCTTGGACTTGCTGAAGCCGCTGAGCTTTTGCGGCGAGTTTGGGAGATTGGGAGATTTTGTCGGCCATGAGCGTCTCAAGTTGATCGGCTTGTTTGCGCAGGAAGGCGACGGTTCTGGCCACCAAGGCGAGCAGCTTTTTGTCGGCGAGGGTTTCCGCCAGATTATTGTTTTGAGTTATTTGCGTGAGCAGATGCGCACGGTGTTTGACGAGGGCGGCAAGCTCCTGTTGGAGCGGGTCAGGGAGGCCGAGCGGTTCTGGGTGGAAGGTTTCGGCAAAATCGACGAGGATTTGGGCGTCAATCTTGTCGGTCTTGGCCAGGCGGCCTTTGGCTTTGGCAAAGTCACGAACCTGCCGGGCGTTGAGGCGGGCAATGGGACGCTGGGCAGCGTGCGCCAAGATGATGAGCAGAGATTCGTAACCTCCGCTGGCTTCGCAGACCAGAACGGCGGCTGGCGGGAGGGATTTGAGCCAGCGCTTGATGGCCTTCTCCGTGTTGGGAATCTGAGTGGCTTGTTGGTGGTGACAAAGGTCAAGGTGGAGCTTGGAGACATCGATTCCGATATGGATTTTCATGAGGGTAATGTTTATTCTTCTACTTGCGATACGAACTCAATAGGTTCACGCAACTGTTCAAGTTGGAAACATGCGTCAGAGAGGATCGAGCTGACCCGCGAACTCATCGGTTCAAGTCCCAAACGATCTCATCTCCGACGACTTTTTCCGGGAGGCTGGCCAGCCTCCCGGAAAAACCGGCAAGCGGATTCTCCCCAACTCACCGGTCAAGTCCAAGATACAAGTCAATAACTTAAATTTCATCCCCGATTTTTTGCGTAAGAAAATGAGATTTAAGGCGCCGCAACCGGATTGTGCGATTTGTTTGCGGTATTCGGAACTTGGTTGGGTCGAATCCATCTTAACGCGCGCCAAACAACGGCAGCGCAGTCATGGCGTTCTTGAGCGTCGCCATTTGCAAGTGCGTGTAGTTTTGATTCATCGCCTTGGACGAATGCCCCGTCAGTTTCATGCGGACCTCTTCCGAAATGCCCGCGTTCGCAAGCGCGGAATTGAAACTGTGCCGCAGCGAGTGAAACGTCCGCTTGGTGAAATTCCGAATCCCCTTGCCTTTGACTTCCATCGGATCAAGCCCGGCCTTTATGACAATCCGCTTGAATCCTTCGCTTAACCCATGTTTTCCGCCCGACCCCTTGGTTGACAGTTTCGGGCACAGGAGGCCAGTTGTTCCAAAAGCGGAAATGTATTTCAAATGCTCAATGACGTGGAAGTGCATCGGCACAGTGACCTTCTTGCCCGTCTTTTGCTGGTGATAGATGATGACGCCCTGTTCAGGATGAATGTTTTCCCATTTCATGTGAACACAGTCGCTTAACCGCGCCCCGATGAAATATCCGAAAAGAATCAATGTCTGCCATTCCAGAAACGGCACGGCGTTCAGCATTTTTTGCACTTCTTCATGCGTGAACACTTCCCGCTCCGAAGCATTGTTTTTTGGCATCTGCACCGCCGCCACCGGATTCTTGAGAATGATTCCATACGCTTCGGCACGGCGGAAAGCCGTGTTGATGGTTTTCAAATCAATGATGGCCGTCTGCGGCGCAACGCCCGTTTTCAACCGCTCATTCAAAAATGTTTCGATGTCTTTGGGTGTGAGCGATGTCACCGGCTTTTGAGCCTTGTCACCCAGGCTTTCCAAAAACAACCGCTTTGTTTTGCCGTAACGCTCGATGGTTGCCACGCGGTTGCGCGCCCCAATTCCTTTCAACCAATCGTTCAGATAATCCTCGACGGAGGGCGCAATCAAACTGTCGCCGTTGATTCGTTCGGAAACGTCACTCAAAACTTTTCGCAGTTGGATGGTCGTAATCGCACCGGCATTGGCCTGACGCTCCACGCGCTCCAATTCCATGGCGATCTGCAACGCCTGCCGTTTGTCAGTCGTTTTGGTGGAACGCTTCAGTTGACGGCCTTCACGATTCGTGTAACAGGCCGTCCAGAACCGGGACTTTTTTCTTCTCACAATGCTTGCCATGAGGTGAGAATAAAGGTGAGAATAAAAAGTGCAAATATATTCGTTCTAAAAACGCGAAAACATTGATTTTACTTGCTTCTAAAACGGTGAATGGAGACGAGGGTTCGATTCCCTT
>PKZR01000114.1 GCA_003133815.1 Limisphaerales bacterium
GGATTGAAGCCGGCGACAGGCGGCAGCCAGTCAAAATTGTTTTAAACCCCGAACGATGCAAACCGATTTGAGTCGGGATGACGAACCGTTCGCATCGCTGATTACCATCGTAGATTTGCACTAGAATTTGAAACTGGAGCGGGCGATGTCCGTTTGCTCAACAATGTCAGGTGAGCTGCGGCTGGTCGGCGGTTCGGCTGACCCACTTGTAACATTTGACCGAATTCCGCCAGAAAAACTTCTCGGCTGATTGTCGTCCCGTGCCCATAAAATATTCTTGGACAATTTTGAATCCGGCCGGGACAGGCAGCCATTGATTGGCGTTAGGCCAATCACTCCCGTAAAGCACACGATCGATTCCAAAAACATCCAGAATTTCGTCCAGCCTTGGGCGGTAAAACTCCAAATTGGTTGGAATGCTGCCATTTATCCGGCGGAGCACCTCCGATACCTTCACGTAAATCTGTGGCCGGTTCCGGAATTTTTTCATGATGGCATCGTAGGACGCCCGCTCCGCAGGTTCGGTGGGCGGCACCATTTGCGGCAGATGATCAATGACCACCCGCAAATGGGGAAGCATGTCACTCACACGCACGACATCGGCTAGCAACGACAAGCTTGGATTCGCAGTGTCCAAAACCAGGTCGGCATCAGCCAGAGCTTTGAGGTCGGCAACAAACTCCGGCCGGTCGAATTCCATGCCTGCCTGTCTCCCCAACCCATAACGAATTCCACGGAAGAGCGGATTCTTGCCGAACCTGTCGAGATTAGTTCTGAAATCGGGAGTCCCTGGCACCAGATGTCCTACAGTTCCCACCATAATGTCATTCTTTGCCGCGACATCCAGCACCCATTGGTTATCCTCAAGCCAACTGCTGCATTCGATTTCGATCGCGCCCACAATTCCCAACGGCCGTGCTATGGGTAAATATTGATCTGGCAAAGATGTCTGATAAAGAATCTTGTTCTCCCGGCTCGGCCAAGGCACACCTTGTTGTCGAAAGGGATCGTAAAGGTGAATATGAGTATCAATGATTGGCATCGTGCCCGTCGTCGATTGCGTGTCAGCAGCCAGACCATGGTTTAAATTGCCATATAGCGCGGCTCCAGCCATGGCGGTAGTGCCGAGGAATTGACGACGCGAAATCTTATGACCCATAATATTTCTTATGATCGAATCAATGTGTAATGGCGGATGCAATAACAGCGAAGATTCATTTCATCAAAGGCATTGAATAATCTCCGTTCATTTTTGCAATGAAATTCACCTTGCTCAATAAATTTCGGCCGCAACACTGTTTGAGGCGATTTTAATGAATAATAAAATCAAACCCCTCGAACCACCGGACACCCATCATCTTTCTGCTGCTCAAGGGTGGCTGGGGTTTGGAAACCATGTCGACGCGAATGATGAACTGGACCAAATAACACCAGGATCAAGAACCCATCCTGATGTGTTGTCGGTCAGATATGATGTTTACGCGCAAGCCAAGAAGTGGGACGGGGCTTCTGAAATCGCGGAGACATTGGTTAAATCTATGCCCGAACAATCTTCTTTCTGGATTTGCTGGGCATACGCAACCCGTCGAAAAAGCAGCGGTGGAATCCCTGAAGCAAAAAAGATTCTGATTGAAGCAGAACCAAAATTTCCAAGCCAATATTTGATACGATATAATCTGGCCTGTTATGAATGCCAGCTCGGAAATTACAAAGAATCGATGGTCTGGTTGGAGACGGCGATCGATCTGGCCGGCAAAAAAGACATTCGGATGATGGCTCTGGAAGATCCCGACCTTGAGCCGTTGTGGAATCAGATATCGGAATTTTAGCGCTGCCAAACAATTCCAGCGCTGGTCAAAAATGATGGGGATCAAGCAGCTATTCGTGGTTGAAAACATCGGACTTTTGCCGGCAGACAAGGATTACCAGTTATGGGTGATTGATCCAAAATATCCCACACCAGTCAGCGCGGGCGTGTTCTAAGTGGATGCGCAGGACAATATGCGACTTCAATTCAAGACAGACAAGCTGATCGAATCGGTCAGCCGATTCGCCGTGACAGAAGAACCAAAAGGAGGACTGCCCACACCTACTCTAAAGAAATTGGTGTTGATCTGTGGATAAAGTCGGTTTCATTATTCTTGTTTTCGATTCAGACAAAAGCAGACAGACTTTCATTGGAAAGAGATCTGACGTCAACGCATACCAATGCTGAAGAAGTCTGTCAGTTCGCATTAAGATCCGCAGTAGTGTCCGGCTCTCTTTTTTGTGCTGATTATTCAAACTGGTTTTAAACTGGAAATCTGCAATAGAAAATTATCTCCTCAACATTCCGGGCAAACCGCCACCCATTTTGCCCATCATTTTAGAGAACTTGCCCATTTTTTTCATCATCTGCTGCATCTCGCCGAATTTGTTCAACATCGTGTTCAACTCCGTGACGGTTACGCCACTGCCCTTGGCGATGCGGATGCGGCGCTTGGCGTTGAGAATTTGCGGGCTGCGCCGCTCCTGCGTCGTCATGCCGCAAATCATCGCCTCCATGCGCCTGAATTCCTTTTCCTGTTTTGAGAGGTCGCCCTGCTGTTTCAACATCTCCGCCCCGCCGGGCAGCATTTTCATCACACTTTCAAGCGAGCCGAGTTTTTTCATCGCGCGCAATTGTTCCAGAAAATCCTCCAGCGTGAACTGGCCCTTGCGCATTTTTTCCTCCATGCGCTTGGCATCGTCTTCGCTGACAGCTTCGGCGGCGCGTTCAACGAGACTGACGACGTCACCCATGCCGAGAATTCGTGAGGCCATGCGTTCGGGATGAAACGGCTCGAACTCGTCAAGCTTCTCGCCGGTTCCCATGAACTTGATGGGTTTGCCAGTGACGGACTTCATGCTCAACGCCGCGCCCCCGCGAGCATCGCCGTCCAGCTTCGTGAGAATTGAGCCGGTGATCTGCAACGCTGAATCAAAATGCGTTGCGACATTGACGGCTTCCTGTCCGGTGGCGGCGTCGAGGACGAGCAGAATTTCCTGCGGCTTCACGAGATCGCGCAGGCGCACGAGTTCCTGCACGAGCGATTCGTCAATCTGCAAACGGCCGGCGGTGTCGAAAATCAAAATATTGCGATGGTTCGCCTCAGCAAAATCCATGGCTTCGCGTGCGATTTTCAGAACGTCCGTTTCGCCGCGCTTCAAAAAAACCGGGGTCTCGATTTGTTTGCCGAGCGTTTCCAATTGATCCATCGCCGCCGGACGATA
>PKZR01000075.1 GCA_003133815.1 Limisphaerales bacterium
ATATGGTGCGGGGCTTCTTCACCCGGTGGGGGCGACCATTTTGACGCCGGTGGTGACGCCGCCGCCGGATGCCGCCATGCAGGTTACCGACACGGTTGGAGTGGATGCCGATTTGGATGAAGACCCGGACGCCGACGCGGATGCCGCTGGTGATGGTGTTCCCGGCGGTTTGCCCGTGGACGCAACGGATGATTTTGAGGTGACCAGTCCGGATATCCGCCACCCTTCGACCATCGGCCTGTCTTTTTGCGTCCGTTTGGATGACGCAGGCCGCGTTGTTTTGCGGTTGCCGCGCTCCCGCCGTTTCGCGTGGCAGGTGGAAAGCCAGCCGCCGTTTCTTTTGAATGGTCGCTATGAGGCTTGCAAGCGGCGCTGGACCAATGAAAACGGCGCGGCGCAGGAAGGCCCGATGTGGCGTCGCCATCCGGCCATGTCGCCGGCGGCTGAAGTCACCGTTGAGCGGGCGGAACTCGTCCATGGCCGTGTCGTGCGCAAGCCCGTGACCATGCCCGCCGGCTCGCCGCTAAACTTGGTTGTTGAAATATTTCCGCGTCGGATGGCGGCGGAAAATGTTTGGCTGCTCACGGTGATTCTTCGCAACGATACTCAGCCGTCCGTGAACTTCGATCCCAAGGAGGCGATTCTCTATCAAACATGCTTTGAAGTTGTCGCGGAGGGTGGATGTCTTGAAAAATATCCGGAAAGTCAGCGCCCGTTTTCAGAACTCGACGATGATGAAGAATCGTTGGCGCTCCTCTACCGGGAATCAGCCACTTGGGGAATCGGCCACGGTTGTGCCGCCGGGTGGGACGCGGAACCGGGGCTGTCGCCGGATATGCTTTGCATTGACGTCATGCCCGCCGTCCAACTGCCGAGCATGACGCCGGACATCACGGACGAGTCGGGCAACCGGATTCAACTGTCCATGCGCTCGCTGGCGGGATTATCAGATCACGGTTCCGGTCCCGCTTGGGATTCTTTGGACAATTTGTCCGCCGAATACGCTGCGTGGATTGCGCGGTCGCGCGCGGAAATTCAAAACTTGGATGCCAACTTCGCTCCGGTGGCGGAGCGTCACATGGATGCCTGCGATATATGCCTTGGACGAATCAATGCCGGCCTCGCGTTGTTGCGAGATCAAACTGAAAATGGCGCGCGCGTTGGCCAGGCGTTTCGCTTGGCGAATCTGGCCATGTTGCTCCAGCAGATCGGCACCAAGCAATTGGCGCGTCGCCCGCTCCAGTGGAGTGCTCCTCTGCAGCGGGTGGTTCCCGAGGGGGCGCATCACTCTCCGTGGGAAGTGTATTCGCAGAACGAGGAAAGTGACCGCTTGGGCTCGTGGCGTGCGTTTCAAATTGCCTTTCTTCTGATGTCCTTGGATGGCGTCCGTGACGGCGGTTCGCCTGACCGCGAGATTGTGGATTTGATTTGGTTTCCCACCGGCGGCGGTAAAACCGAGGCATATCTGGCAGTGATGGCGTTTTACATATTTCACGAACGCCTGCAGATGACCGTCGGCGGAACGGAGCCGCAACGCGATGGTGTCAATGTCTTGATGCGTTACACGCTGCGGATGCTCACCACTCAGCAGTTCCAGCGCGCGGCCAGTTTGATCTGCGGCATGGAATTTTTACGGCGCAACCCGGCGGTGCATAACATGGGCCATCTGTCCGGTCGTCGCTTTTCGCTGGGCCTGTGGATTGGGGGCGATGGCTCGCCCAATAAAATTGATGGCGCTAAAATCGAACTGGTGGAATTTCGTCGGGGTGATGTGGCGGGCAATCCGTTGGTGTTGACGGAGTGTCCTTGGTGCCGTTCCGAGATTGGTCGTTACGAGGGCGCTCGGCCTCGCGGCGTCTCCCAAAATCAATGGAATGCGTCGCGGACGCGCGGCATTACCGAGGTTACCGGTGAGGGACCATTGTTGCATTGCTCCGATAGCTCATGTTCGTTTGGCGCGGAAAATTTTCAGCAGTGGCTTCCGGTTGAAGTCATTGACGAGCGCATTTATCGCCACCCGCCGTCACTGGTGATTGCCACGGCGGACAAATTAGCAATGGTTGCGTATCGGCACGAAGCCGGCGCACTCTTCGGGCGCAGAATCGTTGGCGGTCAGCCGCAACAGATTTCGCAGCCGCCGGGTCTGATTATCCAGGACGAATTGCATTTGATTTCTGGTCCGTTGGGAACCATGTATGCCTTGTATGAGGGCGTCTTTGAACGGCTGTGTTCGTTCCAGCGGAACGGGCAATGGATCAAGCCGAAATTGATTGCCTCCACGGCGACTATTCGCGGTGCGGCGGAACAGGTGATGTCGTTGTATGCGCGTTCGCGCACGCAATTATTTCCCAGCCCCGGCCTGATGATGGGGGATTCCTTTTTTGGGAAATATGCGCGGGACGCGGCAGGACGCTTGTTGGACGGGCGGCTCTATCTCGGCATCCATGCCGGCGATTATGGTTCCGTGCTGACCGCGCAAGTCCGGGCTTTTTCCGCTTCGTTGTTCCGTCCGTTCTCATTCGCTGCGGATCGCCGCGACCCGTGGTGGACGCTGCTGGCGTTTTACAACAGTATCCGCGAGCTTGGAGGTGCGAAGCCGCTGTTCTATTCGGACATTCGCTCGCGTTTGAAATTCATGTTCAACCGCGAGGGCTTCGCCCACGATCAGCGGCGCAATATTCGGATTGTTGAGGAACTCACCAGCCGCCTGTCGCAAAGTGAAATCGTCGGCATGATGGATCGTCTGTCTATGCCCTATGCAGCCGGAGACAACGCCGAAATGTTGGACGCTTGTCTGGCCTCCAACATCATCGAGGTTGGTGTGGACATTGACCGGTTGTCGCTCATGGGAGTTGTCGGTCAGCCCAAGACGACTGCCTCTTACATTCAAGTGACGGGACGTGTCGGTCGTAAATGGTGGGACCGTCCCGGCCTCATTCTCATGAATTACAATCCCTCCAAAAGCCGTGACCGTTCGCATTTCGAGCAGTTCCACAGCTACCATCGCCGGCTTTACGAGCGGGTCGAGCCGACGTCCGCGACACCCTTCGCGCTTTCCGCCATCCAGCGGGCGTTGCCCGGCGCTCTGCTTACTTGGGCGCGGCAGCATAGCAATGCTCCTGTTCAAAATGTGGCCGCATATTCGGATGCGGTGGAATCCGCTTTTCAACTGCTGTGTGCGCGTTGCCGGTTGGTGCAGTCGCCCGATGATCAGGCGCGCTCCTTGCAAGAAATGGAGCGCGTGCTCGGAGAGTTGGA
>PKZR01000380.1 GCA_003133815.1 Limisphaerales bacterium
TGCTCGCCTGGGAAAACGAGGCGCATCTCGCGCTCAAGGAATTCGGCGATGACAAGTTTGAAATCGTCACGCCGCCGTTGAGCATTCTCGCCGAGCCGCCGGTTGCGGTCGTTGATAAAAATGCGAAGCGCCATGGCACGACAGAAGTGGCCACGGCCTATTTGAATTATCTTTATTCCGACGAAGGTCAGGAAATCGCGGCTAAAAATTTCTACCGTCCGCGCAATCAGGACATCGCCGCAAAATACGCCGCGAATTTCACGCAACTGAAACTGGTCACGGTTGACCAGGAATTCGGCGGCTGGACCAAGGCCCAGGCAACGCATTTCGCCGACGGCGGCGTTTTCGACCAGATTTATCAACCATAATAAAATTTATGACCATCGCCGACGCCCCAATCAAAACCGCAACGCAATCGCCGCGCCGCCACCGCCGTTCCATCGGCGAACTGCTCGCGCCGCTGGACAAAATCGCCGCGACCTCGCCGAACCTCGTCGCGAATTACGAGGCGCATTTTGATTTGGACGGCAAGCGTTACGATCTGCCGCGATATTTGTTCGTCGGGCCGCGCGGCGGTGACACGCCGATCCGCATCGGCATTTTTGCCGGCATCCACGGCGACGAAACCGAAGGCGTCCACGCGATTGTCCAGTTCATCAAACTGCTCGAAACCAAACCCGAACTCGCCGCCGGATATTATCTGTCGTTTTATCCGGTCTGCAATCCGACCGGCTATGAGGACGCGACGCGGTTTTCGCGCGCTGGAAAAGATTTGAACCGCGAATTCTGGAAAAATTCCGCTGAGCCGGAAGTCCGCCTGCTTCAGGCCGAACTCGTTTCGCGCTCGTTTCAGGGAATCATCTCGCTGCACACGGATGACACGAGCGACGGCTTTTACGGTTTTGTCGGCGGCGCGACGCTGACAAAAAATTTGATCAAACCCGCGCTGCAAGCCGCCGAAAAATTTCTGCCGCGCGACGAACGGCCGGTCATTGATGGTTTCAACGCGCGCAACGGAATCATCCGCGACAGCTACGACGGCATCCTGTCCGCGCCGCCGAAAGTGCGACCACGTCCGTTTGAAATCATTTTGGAAACGCCCGCCATGCCGCCGGAATACTTGAAGGAACTCGCGTTCGTGGCCGCGCTCCAGACAATTTTGCTCGAATACAACAAATTCATCGCCTACGCTCCGAACCTCTAAACTTTGTGGCGACCAGACAACTCGGAGCGAAAAAGTTGCGGGTGTTGCCGGGCTTCAAGCTGACGCTCGGTTTCACTTTGTTTTACCTTGGCCTCATCGTGCTGATTCCGCTGTCGGCGGTCTTCATCAAGACCAGCACGCTGACGTGGGCGCAATTTTCGCACACGGTTTTTTCGCCGCAGGCGCTCGCGGCATACCGCTTGAGCTTTGGGGCATCGTTTTTCGCGGCGCTCGTAAATGCGATTTTCGGACTGATCGTCGCGTGGGTTTTGGTGCGCTACAATTTTCTCGGAAAGAAACTCGTGGACGCTCTCGTGGATTTGCCGTTCGCGCTGCCGACCGCCGTCGCGGGCATCACCCTGGCCACTCTTTATTCGCCGAACGGCTGGATTGGCGGATTGCTCGCGCCTCTTGGAATCAAAGTCGCCTACACGCAACTCGGTGTTTTTGTCGCGCTGACGTTCATCGGTCTGCCATTCATCGTTCGCACTGTCCAGCCTGTGCTGGAGGATTTTGATCCCGAACTTGAAGACGCCGCCGCGAGCCTCGGCGCGAACCGCTGGCAGGTTTTCTGGCGCGTCATTTTTCCGACGCTCACGCCGGCGCTGCTCACCGGCTTCGCGCTCGCGTTTGCCCGCGCGCTCGGCGAATACGGCTCGGTCGTTTTCATCTCCAGCAACATCCCGATGAAAACGCAGATCGTCCCATTGCTCATCATGAACGAGCTGGACGGATTTCAATATGCCAAGGCCACCGCGCTCGCCGTCGTGATGCTCGTGATTTCATTTTTGATTTTGCTCGCCGTCAATGTGCTGCAATGGTGGAGTAACCGTTACAACACAAACAATCTCGCATGAGCGCCGCTGAAAAAACCAACGCGCCGCATCGGCGGACGGAACCGCCGTTCGTGCGGTGGCTGTTGATCGGAATCGCACTGGCGTTCATCGCCTTGTTTCTCGTCGTGCCGCTCGTCTCCGTTTTCACGGAGGCATTGCGGCAGGGTTTCGGCGTTTATTTTCAAACGCTGCACGACCCGCTGACGTTGAGCGCCATCCAATTGACTTTGATCGCCGCCGGAATTTCCGTTCCGCTCAACTGCATTTTTGGCGTCACAGCGGCGTGGGCGATTGCGAAGTTCGATTTTCGCGGCAAAAATATACTGCTCACGCTGATTGATCTGCCGTTCTCGATTTCACCCGTGATTTCCGGTTTGATTTACGTTCTGGTTTTCGGCGCGCAAGGCTGGTTCGGCTCGTGGTTTTCCGACCACAACTTAAAAATCATTTTCGCCGTGCCGGGAATCGTGCTCGCGACAATTTTTGTCACGTTCCCGTTCGTCGCGCGCGAACTGATTCCGCTCATGCAGGCGCAGGGCCGCACCGAGGAGGAGGCCGCGCGCGTGCTCGGCGCGAGCGGCTGGCAGACTTTCTGGCGCGTGACGATTCCGAACATCAAGTGGGGTCTGCTCTACGGTGTGATTTTGTGCAACGCGCGGGCGATGGGCGAATTCGGCGCGGTCTCCGTCGTCAGCGGTCACATCCAGGGCCAGACCAACACCATTCCGCTGCACGTCCAGATTTTATACGAGTCGGATAATTTCGCCGGCGCGTTCGCCGTGGCGTCGCTGCTGACATTCCTTGCGCTCGTGACGCTCGTGCTGAAAACCTGGGTCGAATATAAAAACACCGCGCTGCGCGGAACGGCATTTACGCCCGTGCCAATCGGGAAAAAGGCAGTTTAAATAATTATGAGTGTCGAAGTTCGCAACATCACGAAAAAATTCGGCGGTTTTACCGCGCTCGACAATGTGAGCCTCAAGGTCGAGTCCGGCGAACTCGTCGCGCTGCTCGGCCCGTCCGGTTCCGGCAAGACCACGTTGCTGCGCACAATCGCCGGCCTTGAGTTTCCCGACAACACCGGCGAGGCGCAGGTCTTGTTTTACGGCGAGGACGTGACCTCGATTCCCGCCAGCGAGCGCAAGGCCGGTTTTGCGTTCCAGCATTACGCGCTGTTCCGGCACATGACCGTTTTTGAAAACATCGCGTTCGGCCTGCGCGTGCGTCCCAAAACGACGCGGCCGGCGGAGGTGAAAATCCGGGAACGCGTCGGCGAACTTTTGAAATTGATCCAGCTCGAACCGCTGGCGGAACGGTTTCCATCGCAGCTTTCCGGCGGACAGAGGCAACGTGTTGCCCTGGCGCGTGCGCTCGCCGTCGAGCCGAAGGTCTTGCTGCTGGACGAACCGTTTGGCGCGCTCGATGCAAAGGTGCGGAAGGAATTGCGCCGGTGGCTGCGCAACCTGCACGACGAAATCCACATCACGACGCTTTTTGTCACGCACGACCAGGAGGAGGCGCTGGAAGTTTCCGACCGCGTGGCGATTTTGCGCGACGGAAAAATCGAGCAGATTGGAACGCCGGATGAGATTTACGACCATCCCGCGTCGCCGTTCGTTTATGATTTTCTCGGCAACGTGAATTTGTTCAGCGGCCGGGTTCACGAAGGCTCGGTGACGATTGGCGATTCAAAATTTGACGTTCCCGAAACTTCGGGCGAATCAGGCGCGGACACCGTCGCGTTCGTGCGTCCGCACGACATCCGCATCACGCGCGAGGCGAACGGGCAGAAATCATTTCCTGCGCGAATCGTCCGCAGCAACGCCGCCGGGCCGGTGGCGAACCTGGAACTGGAGCGGTTCGATGGCGGGGGGCGGTTCACGGCGCAACTGGGCAAGGAGGAATTCCAGCAGTTGCAGTTGAAGGCGGGCGAGAATGTTTTTGTGGAGCTGAAGAACGTGAAAGTCTTCTCCGACGATTTTTCAATCTGAAATTCCGCTCCGCGAGCCATCCCGCCAGCCGTTTGGAATCCCGCTTTTTCCGGCAGGAATTGCCCCGATTCCCACTGGAATGGTCGCACGGCGGGAAGGAATTATCGCACGGCGGGAAGGAATTATCCCCATTCTGGAATGAATTGTCATCTTTCCGACAGGAATTGCCATGATTCCAGTCGGAATCGTCCTCTTTCCAGCAGNNTTTGCTATTTTGACGGTTCCGGCGCGGTGGGAGCCGGCGGCGTGGGCGTGGGCGGATTGGCGGCGTTATGTTTACGCACCTTGCTGCGGATGTTCTGGAGTTTTTTGGCTGCTGGAGTGCCTTTGCCCAGCAAACCGATCATGGCATCAATCACGCCGCTGGCGTCGTTGTAGGCGGAGTAGGATGCGTTCTGCAAACTGGAGGTGGCATTGATGTGGGCCACTTCCGCCTTCTTCTGGACCGGCGCGAGAGTGTTGACCGTCCCCAGCTCGCCTTGCAGCCGGGTGATGTGCGGCGCGACATCAAAGCTTTTCCCCTTCAGCGCCGCTTGATTGTCGGGGTCCTGCATGTAGGAGATGGTTTGAGTGACGATGCCTATTTTTTCTGTGAATGTATTCATGTTTTTATATATGTTTGAATTTTCGAGCTTCGAGACTTTATATCAAATGGCGGGTCAGCTTGGCTACGAACAGAATTGGCATTTTCTTATCTTTTTTTGCCATGACATTTTTGAGTGGTTTCCCCCTAAATGACACATCAAGTTTTCAAAGTCGGTCAAATCATTTGTTCAAATTCTTCAAAGGAATTGCTGCCGCCGATTGTCTGATTGATTAAAATGGCGCGCATGGCCCAGCCGGACGAACCCAATTGGATTCAGAACAGCCTCGCCGGCGACACGGAGGCTTATGCCGCCATTGTGAAAGAACATCAAAAAATGGTTCACGCAGTGGCATTTCGGATGACCGGCTCTCTGGCCGACGCGGAGGATTTGACGCAGGAAACTTTTCTGCGCGCTTTCCGGCAGATTGATTCGTTCCGTGGCGAATCAAAATTTTCCACATGGCTTTGCCAGATCGCCGTGAATCTGGGCTTAAACTGGTGCGCGCGTGAAAACCGGCGCGACGACATTCATTCAGAGTGGGCGGCAGATGCGATTTCTGAAAACGATTCGCGCGGCGGATTTCCCGACGAACTTTCGCGCCGGGTGCAAAACGCGCTGGACAAACTACCGGCAAAACAGCGCGCCGCGATTGTGCTGACCATTTATGAAAATCAAACCCACGCCGAGGCCGCAAAAACTTTGAATTGCACCGAAGCGACGGTTTCATGGCGCGTATTCACCGCACGGCAAAAATTGAAGCGCCTGTTGAAAGGAATTTCCCATGAACAATTCTGAACTCGATGCTCTTTTGAAAAAAGCGCGGACGCCGGAACCGCCCGAAGAATTTTGGGAGGAATTTCCGCAGCAAGTGCCGCGTGGACTGAACCGGGCGAGGACGGAAAATTTCCGGCCAAGACAAAACTGGTTTCCGCGACTGGCCTGGGGAT
>PKZR01000223.1 GCA_003133815.1 Limisphaerales bacterium
AAATCAGGTTCGCCAGGTTGCCGTTACAAACCTTCGCCACATAATACGAGAGCAGGCGCACCTTGTTGGTCAGCACCAGGCGCAGGTTGTTTTTGTTGATGGTGTCCGCCGGGGTGCGGTTCAACATGTGGACCGCCGTCGAGAAGTTGTCCAGCGACAGTTGGATTTCCGCCAACGGCGGGTCGGGGTTGGTGAAGATGAGGACGTTGTCGGCCTGGGCCTTCAGCACCACGCTGACATCATTTATCAGCGGCACGTCGCCGTCGGCATTGAGCCACCCGATGGCTGGTTTTGCATTCATAGGATTGAACCTCCTTGGTTAGTTTTCATACTGGTTGATTTTCGTTATTTTGTTTTGTTTTGTTGATTCATTTTTATGGACCGAACCTGACATTTTTCTTAACGGAATTTTCGCCAAATAGATTAGAACTATTTTCAGAAATCTATTATTAACATCTTTAACTTATAGCATAAAATCCAATGTTATTCCACGAATCACCTGTATTTGCAAGGTGTTTGCGCGATTTTGGCGGCCAAAAAGCGTCTACCAGCGGCGTGCAGCAAGGGAGAATCCGGCCATTTCCATGACCCTGCCGAAAGTTTCCACGACCCTTGGAACCATTTCCACGACCCTTGGAATGATTCCAAGGACCCTTGGAGCCGTTGCCACGACCATAGAAATGATTTCCACGACCATGGCAGCCGTTCCAACGACCCTTGGAACCGTTGCCACAACCATTGGAGCTATTCCAATGACCCTTGGAGCCGTTCCCACGACCAAGGAAACGTCTGCCACGGTTAAAGAAACGCTGTCTAGGGTCATGGAAATGCCCCCAATTGGTTTCTTCTGTTTGACGTGACCCGCACCAGCACGCTCGGCTTCCAGTTCAGGCCAGTTTTTAAGTTGGGGATTCTCCGTATTTTCATCCCAACCTGTGAGCGCATTGGTCAGAAAAATCCCTGCGCGTTCGCCTTTGGCATCATCCAGCGGCACGGCAAGTTTTTGTAGCAGCAAGCCCATTTGCAAATGCGCCACAACAAACGGCGCAGGCATGATTTCAAAACCGAAGACACGATTTTGAGCAGCCTCTTTGATTGTGAGTTCCGCCAGTGCGCCTTCACCTTTTTCTTCCTTCAAAGTCTTTTCAATTTTCCGCAGCACTTCGACGAGATACGCGCCTGTGCCGCAACAGGGGTCGAGCACGAACACGCTTGGGTCAGCCAGACCATCAGGAATGTTTAATCCATCTTTATCGCGTAACGCGGCGTCCACGCGCGCGACCTGATACTGCACAATTTCTGGCGGTGTATACCACACACCGAGTTGTTTGCGAAGTTCGGGATCGAACGCTTCAAGAAACGGTTCATAGAAATACTGGACGGCGTGATCCTCGACAAATCGGGCAAAGAATTCTTCGCGAGTCACGCGATTGAGCGCAGCGGCAGTCCAGTCCAGCACTTCATCCAATCCAAGCGGGCGGAGTTTTTGTGGATCAGCGACTTGGTGAAAGAGCGCGGAAATCATCGGCACATGAAGCGTCCATGCAGCGGACTTCCAATCAAAATCATTATTACGCGAAGGCTTTTCCTTGTGCCAAAGCACCCACGCGGAAAACACGCCGTAGAAGAGCGTTTGCACCAGCGTGGAGCGGAAAAAGTGTTCGCCCTTCTCCGCCTCGAACTTCATGCCCAGCGCCTCTTCCAACGCGGCGCGGACGGATTGCAACGCGGGCAGATTGGCCGCGCCCTCGACGCGCACCCGCGCGTCGCGCGCATACGAGGCGAGGAAAAAGGCCACGTCCTTGGGATTGTTCAACGGCGCATTGTGCAGCAGCACGCGTTTGAGGTATTCGGCAAAGCGTTCGCCCAGCGCGTCCGCCGCTTTGCGCGGCTGCGCGGCCACCGGCCAGAAAGATTTTTCATCCACCGCGAGTTGAAAGCCTTCGAGGTGATGCGTCTTACCGCCAATGCGCTTGAGCAGGAGAAATTCGCGGTAGTTGGTCAGCAACACCTAGCCGTAATGTTCCAGATATTTTTCCACCTGCTCGGAATCCGCAAAGTCCGCAATGGCTTCGCCCACGGATTTGACCTCGATGACACCGCGCGCGGGAATGAGTTCGCCAAAAATTCCGTCTTCGTCATGCTTTTTCAACTGTTCGGGCGTGAACAGACCGCCATCAGGAATGCCCGCGCCGGAATTTTTGGGATGAATGATGCACTTGACCTTGGGTTTGAGCGTGTGGCCGGCGGTATTGAGGAGATTGGCGAGCGCCGGATAGCCGGAAGTTTCCTTCGTTGCGCCGCGCAACGTGCTGATTTCCGCAAGATAAGTTTCCAGTGGGTGCATGGCCAGTGACGTGATGATTGTGCTTGGGAAATTTGGCAGCGTCAATCCGCGTTCGCGTGGTTGGCGTGGTTCGCGGTTCACCTCATCCGGCCTGCGGCCAGCCGTAGCTCGGCTTGCCATTCATTGCGTGGCCATTCGTGAAATTCGTGTCAGGTCTTCGCGCCTTGGCGTCTTGGTGGTTCTATCTTCTGGGGTGTTCACCCCATGTCACGCGTTCACGCAAACGCCTATGATCGCGTTTATGAGTTATCAAAGTGTCAATCCCGCCACCGGCAAAGTCTTAAAAAAGTTCAAGGAAATCACCAACAAACAACTGGAGACGTCGCTCAAAACGGCCGCGACCTGTTTCGCAACCTGGCGGTTCAAGACTTTTGCCGAGCGCGCCGCGGTGGTCGCCAAAGCCGCCGCTATTTTGCGAGCGCGCGTGGATGAATTTGCCAAGCCGGTGACGTTGGAAATGGGCAAGCTTATCGCCGAATCGCGCGGTGAAGTGGAGTTGAGCGCGGACATTCTTGATTACTATGCCAAGAACGCCGAGAGCTTTCTCGCGCCGCAGACCCTCAAGCCAAGTTCCGGCGAGGCCGTGATTGAAATCGCACCATTCGGCGTGCTGTTTGGCGTGCAGCCGTGGAATTTTCCTTATTACCAGCTCGCGCGCTTTGCCGCGCCGAATTTAATGGCGGGCAATGTCGTGATGGTGAAACACGCGGGTTGCGTGCCGCAATGAGCCATCGCGTTTGAAAAACTGTGGCTGGAAGCGGGTG
>PKZR01000392.1 GCA_003133815.1 Limisphaerales bacterium
CGACTACGACAAGGAAAAATTGCAGGAACGTCTCGCGAAGTTGGCGGGCGGCGTGGCCGTCATCAACGTCGGCGCGCAGACCGAAACCGAAATGAAGGAAAAGAAAGCGCGCGTGGAAGACGCGTTGCACNNTGCATCCCGGCGATCGAAGCTGTTAAAGGCGCGAACGACGACGAGCAAATCGGCGTGGACATCATCAAGCGCGCCGTTGAAGGACCGCTCCGTTCGCTCGCTGCGAATGCCGGCGTCGAAGGCTCGCTCATCGTGCAGGAAGTCAAGAAGCGCAAAGGCAACGAAGGTTACAACGTCGCCACGGGCGATTATGAAGACCTCGTGAAAGCCGGCGTGGTTGACCCGAAAAAGGTCACGCGCTCGGCCTTGCAAAACGCGGCCAGCATCGCGGGCCTGTTGCTCACGACCGAATGCCTCATCACCGACGCGCCGGAGAAGGAAAAAACTCCAGCTGGCGGCGGCGGTCACGGCGGCGGCGGCATGGGCGATATGGGCGGCATGGGCGGCTACTAAGACAACCGTAAATTAGAGGAACCGAGAAATCAGAACGCGGCCAGGAGGAATCTTGGCCGCGTTTCTAATTTGGTGGAAAAGAATTTAACAACCGATCCGGGAATTTTAAATAACTCCTTTGATTACACGCCGCTAATCCATTTGCGGTCTTCCCAAACAGCTTTGATTGAAGTCAGGTTGCGCGAATCAAAAACATTTTTAGCAGCAGAAAGAATTTTCCCCCTTTTCAAATTGTTGAATGCGTCGCTCGCGCTGATGGCGACGAATTGCAACACGCTCGGGTCACGGTAGCAGTCAATCATACAGCGCTTGCAATCGTCGCGGATGAGTTTCGAGTCGTCCCAGTCCCAAACCTTGCACATGGGATTCTCCCAAAAATGGCAGCGATACAAATCCAAATTCCAGTCGAGATAAAAATATTTATGGCCGCCGAGGCAGCCAAATTTTTCCTTTTCTCCGCGTAAATGCCGTTGCATTTCGTCGAGCGATTCCGTCGGATTCACGACGGGATAGCCGCTGTTCTTTTTCATCTGCTTGATTTTTTCAAACAGTTGAATGAGCTCGGCATTGTTGAAATTCACCAACCCGCTGTCGCTGAAACTTAAATAGCTGCTCGCCAGCGACGTCAGCGGATAACTGAACGTGCAGCTTTTGAATTCGAGCGCCTCAAGAAAAGCCGGCAGCTTCTCGTAATCTTCAATCAATCGGCTCGCCGTGATGCTGGCGGTGGTCTGGATGCCGACGGAGTGAAAGAACTGATTTGCCTTTTTAATTTTTCTGCACACGTCTGGCAGCCCGCGATTTTTTTCATGCGCCGTGATGTCATGTGCGTCAATGGACATGATGACACTTGTCAAGCCGTCACTGGCGAGGCCGCGCATGTTTTCGTCGTTCCACAAACCGCCGTTAGTGCAAATCATCGGGTGGATCCCGCGCTCAGCCGCATAGCGCGTCATAGCGCGCAGATCACGATGAACCATCGGCTCGCCGCCGACGAAAAGCAGATAGCCGATGTGATTTTTTAAGGCGATGTCAACGGCCTGTTTTGCTTCATCCAGAGTCACGCTACGGCGCGCCTTCGGGTCAAATTTTGAACGCGCGAACCCGCAAAAGCCACAATCGGCGTTGCAAATGTTCGTGATGGCAAATTGCAGATAGCCCGGCCCGCCGTGATTGAGGACTTCTTTGAAAAGCTTGAATGCGCTTTTCGGAGGACGGACAACCGGAAGGGAAAAATCTGCGTTCGTTGAAAATTTAATTTCTGCGAATTTCTCGCTATGCGGCGTTGAAAAATTATTTATCACAATTCAATACATTGTGATGGCAAGAAATGTTGTGGGCAAACTTTCTTTCTTCAACCAAAACGGAACGATACGCATTTTCGCTTTGCGCCGGTATGGTGAAATGTTTAAGGTCTGCTTGGTTTGTCCGATGGTGTAATGGTAACACAGCGCCCTTTGGAGGCGTTATTCATGGTTCGAATCCATGTCGGACAGCCACTCAATTTATTCTTCCAACTCAGAATCATGAGGATTACAGACTTCAAATGTCTTATTAGAATTCTTGTGCTCATTTGCTGAGTTTTTCAACCAAACCATAAGAATGCTTATATCTGCGGGCGACACGCCAGAAATGCGGGCTGCTTGGCCAATGGTTTTGGGGCGAATTTTGACAAACTTTTGCCGAGCTTCGTGACGCAGACTTGGTACAGCAGAAAAATCAAAAGTTTCGGGAATTGCTTTGTCTTCGAGCTTTTTGAACTTTCGGACTTCCAGTTCTTGACGATCAATATAACCGGCGTATTTCACCGCAATCTCAACCTGTTGAACTATTTCTTCGGATAAAGCCTCATTACGACTTGGCAAGCTATTGTATGAAACCTCTGGCCTGCTTAACAGTTTAACAAGAAAATTATTTTCATAACTTGTTTTATATAAACGAATCAATTCATTATTAATTAACTCTTTTTTCGCGCAGAATTTTTTGAAATTACGCTCCGACAACAATCCGATTTCACGACCAATTTCGGAAAGGCGCATATCAGCATTATCTTGTCGCAGTAATAGACGATATTCAGCGCGGGAAGTGAACATCCGATAAGGCTCCATCGTGCCTTTAGTAGTTAAATCGTCGATCAAAACCCCTATGTATGCTTGGTCGCGACGTAGAACTATTGGCGGAAGTTTTTTCACTCGTTGCGCCGCATTAATACCAGCCATTAGTCCCTGTGCTCCTGCCTCTTCATAACCGGAAGTGCCGTTAATCTGACCAGCAAGAAAGAGGTTCTTGCAAACTTTAGTTTCAAGTGATGGATATAATTGTGTTGGAGGTGAAAAGTCGTATTCGACTGCATAGGCTGGACGCATTATTTCTGCATTTTCGCATCCTACAATTGTACGAATCAAGTCCACTTGCACCTCGAACGGAAGACTTGTTGAAAATCCATTTACATATATCTCGTCTGTTTCTATGCCTTCTGGTTCAAGAAAAATTTGATGTCGCTCTTTATCTGAAAATTTGACAATTTTGTCTTCAATAGATGGACAATATCGTGGCCCAATTCCTTCAATCACGCCAGAATACATTGGTGATTTATGGAGATTTTTACGAATCAGAATCGCTGTTCTATTTGTCGTAAATGTTATAAAACAAGGCAGTTGTCCGTTAAGCTTACTAAGCACAGAGCCGCGCGGATATATGTCATTAGAGTTCCAAGCACAAGCAAATCTGCCTCGATGTTCCATGTGGAACAAATCGTCTTTCCAATAGGTAAAATAAGGAACAGGCTCATCCCCATATTGAGCTTCAGTTTTTGAGAAATCAATTGAGCGACGCAATAATCTGGGTGGAGTTCCAGTCTTCAGTCTGGCGAGTTCCAGTCCTATTTCTTTTAATGATCCTGAAAGGCTCATCGCTGCCGAGTCGCCGGCACGTCCGCCAGCTTGCTGATTTAAACCAATATGCATGAGGCCTCGCAGAAAAGTTCCTGTTGTCACGACCACGGTCTGCGCATGATACTGTACATCTAAGCTAGTCTCTACTCCAAACACCTCGCAATTTCTATGCAGTAATTTAGAAGATTGTCCTTGTTTTACATCAAGATTTGGTTCTGATTCACATATCCATTTTAATCTGAATTGGTAAGCTTTCTTGTCACATTGTGCTCTTGGAGACCAAACCGCCGGACCTCTTTTTGTATTCAACATCCTAAATTGTAGTCCGGTCATGTCGGTCGCTTTTCCCATTTCACCGCCGATGGCATCAATTTCTCGAACCAGATGTCCTTTCCCAAGTCCTCCAATTGCAGGGTTGCAGGACATTTGCCCAATTGAATCTGCATTCATCGTCAGAAGTAAGGTCTCGCAACCCATCCGCGCTGAAGCAAGTGCAGCTTCAACTCCAGCATGACCCGCGCCTATTACTATGACTTCGTATTTTTTTGGATAAACGAACATTAAATCCTAGTTGGAAACATAACGCGAGTTAAATGAGGTGCTTCCCATGATCTTTTTAATCTTGTGACTTTTACTTGACGACAAATGCTCACAAATTTTGAAAATGCTTTCAACTTCTTCATCGGCAGCAATTTCTTTGGCAATTTCAGCAACTGTTAAGCCTTGTTTGTTATTAGTTAGAAGCACCAGAATTTTCAGTTGAAGCTGAATTATATTCGCCGCCGCCTTCTTTCCAGACTCAACACCTGGTTGGTGGTAAGCATTGACATTGACGAGCGATGCATAAAATCCAACAGCCCGTTCAAACAACGCAATTAACATTCCTACAGAAAATGGATAGACTTTGTTAATTGTTATCGTTATTGATTCGCGGTCTTTCTCTGCAAGTGCTTGTCTTGTACCTAAATAGAAACCTTCCAAAAAGTCACCGGATGTAACTTCGGGTTCGACCATTAAGCTCAAGCCATTTCCATCTTCTAAAACTTCAATAAAAGTCGCAAAGAAATCATTTAATCCGTCTCTTAATTGTTGAACATATGAATGCTGGTCAGTTGCACCTTTATTTCCAAGCACTGTGATGCCTTGATTCACAATTTTTCCGCTTAAATCACGTTCTTTTCCAAGCGACTCCATCATCAACTGCTGGAGATATTTAGAAAACAATTCCAAACGATCTTTGTAAGGCAAGATTACCATATTTTTTATTCCTTTACCGTTACCCGAAGCAAACCAAGCTAATGCAAGTTGACATGCAGGGTTAATTTTCAAATTTTGGACTCGTGTAATTTTATCGCATTCGTAAGCGCCTAAAACAAAGTCGTCTATGTCAAATCCTTGCAGTGCTGCTGGCAGCAAGCCGACAGGTGAAAGTTCGCTGGTTCGCCCCCCGACCCAATCCCACATCGGAAATCGTTCCAACCAATTTTTTTGAACTGCATAATTGTCGAGCTCACTACCCAAGCTTGTCACAGCAATGCAATGCTTTCCAAAATCTAACCCGATTTGTTCAAAAGCTGCTTTTGCAACCAACATTCCGTTGCGTGTTTCCTTGGTGCCGCCGGATTTTGAGATAACAATGCAAAGAGTTTTACCCAACCCTTCGCTGATTGTTGCCAAAACCCGGTCCATCCCATCAGGATCTGTGTTGTCGAAAAAATAAGGCTTGAGCTTGTCAGCGCGTGGATCGCCAAGGGCGTTGGCAACAAATTGTGGGCCTAAAGCAGAACCACCTATTCCAATGAGCAAATAATTTCTGAACGGGCCGCTTTCACCACAAATTTCGCCAGCGTGAACTTTGGCCGAGAAAGTTTTGATTTGGATGATGGCATCTTCAATTTCCTTGCGGATTTCTGGTGTTGGCGCGAGCGCAGGATTCCGCAGCCAATAATGTCCAACCATGCGATTTTCGTCAGGATTGGCAATAGACCCGGCCTCAAGCGCAGCCATGTCGGCGAACGCCTTTTGTATTTTTGGCTCCATTGTGGCGAAGAATGCGTCGTCTACATTCATCCGGCTTAAGTCTACCGCTAGGCCGAGCGTGGGGAACTCGGTGTAATATTTTTGAAAGCGCTCCCACCATTGTAATTTTGTGTAATTCATAATTGAACAATCTGCCAGAGAAAATTTCACCGGCATTTGCACAAGAAGATAACGCGCAAAAAAAATTTCGCAATGAATGTGTCCGCAAGATGGATTCCAACTGAAGCGGGAAATTACGCGAAAGAAACAGACCAAACTTTGCGTGCTGAAACTATTTCACGGGCAACGTGATTATGATGCTCGTGCCATGCCCGATTTTTGATTTTATACGGATTTCGCCGCGATGTGTTTCTATGATCCGTCCGACAATCGCCAGGCCGAGTCCTGTCCCCTTGGCTTTTGTTGTGCTTAAAACGGCCGTGAACGCGTGCTTTTGCAGTTCTTCGCTCATGCCTTTTCCGGTGTCTTTGAACTCCACGGTGACGTGAGTCGGCTGAGCGCTCGAGCGCGATTGGCGAATTTCGCACGACTTGATCGTCAACATGCCTCCGTCGGGCATGGCTTCGGCGGCATTTAGTATTAAATTCAAAAATGCCTGTTCCAGCTGCGGCGCGTCCCCCATGACCGGCGGTAAAATTGATTGTAAATCACGTCGTAATTTGATGTTTTGATTGGCCAGTTTGTGTCGGACAAGCAAGCCAAGCTCTTCAACCAAATCATTTAAATTTACAGGCGAAAGCTTCGGCTCCGTCGTGCGGGCAAAATCCAATATCTGCTCCACGATTTTGTTCAGGTGCTCAATCTTTGCGTCAATAATCCTGGCATCTTTCGCGCGAGGATCGCTGGCGGGAAACTTCAAATCCAGCGAATGATACAACAATTTCATCACCGTGAGCGGATTGCGAATTTCATGTGCTACCTCGGCCGCGAGCAAGCCAAGCGCAGAAAGCTTCTCATTTTGCCGTAATTGTTCCTCAACATCCACGATGCGTTCGTAGAGCCGCGCCTTTTCAATCGCAATGGCGGACAATTCCGCAAGCGCGCTCAAGATCCGGATTTCCTCATTTGAAAAATTGTAGAGCCGGCTTGTATAGACATTGAGCGTTCCGATGGACTGGCCGGCAAAAAGCAGCGGCACGCTCAACAACGAGATCAAGCCTTCGCGCCTCGCAACTTCTATGTTTTGATAGCGGCCCGAAGTCTGCACATTGGCAATTTGCATCGGTTTTTTGCGCCGCGCTACGACACCGAGCAGGCTTTCACCGACGCTCAATCGCGGCTTTTTAATATAGGCCGCGCCCGCCCCATAGCTCGCCCGCAGGTCTAGCCATTCGCGGCTTTCGTCGAGCATCATCAACGAGCACATCCTGGCGCGCATTAGTTCGCAGGCTTCGCGCGTAATGACGCGTAACGCCTCGTCCAAATTCAAAGTCGAATTGATCGTGCGGCTCACGCTTGAAAGCGACTCGAACAAATGCACCTTCAGCCTCAATTGTTCATAGAGCCAGGTGTTGTGGATGACTTTCGCCGCCTGCGCTGCGAGCTGTTCGAGCAAATCTTGGTCATCCGCACTGAAAGCGTCCAGGCGATCCGAATCCACATTTATCACGCCGCGTGTTTCGCCGTTCACCTCCAGCGGCACGGCCAGTTCCGATTTCACGCCGCGCCGCGCCGCCACGTAGCGGGCATCCTGCGTCACGTCGCCAACTCGGGCGGGTTTGCCATGGCGCGCGACCCAGCCGGTGACACCTTCGCCGATCCGTAATTGAAGTTTTCGCGCCGCGCCCGGCAGGTTTTGCGATGCGGAAATTTCCAGAAATCCAGAAGTCGGATTGATCAACACCACCGAACCCGAGCTGGCGTTCATCAGGCGGACAGCCTCGCTCACGATCAATTGCAGCGCCTCCTGCGAGTCGAGCGTGGAGTGGATGACATTGCTCACCTGGTAGAGCAATTGCTGCCGCTCGTGGCGCAACATCAGTTTGGAAGATTCGTCACTCACGTTAAAAATCTATCGTACGCGCGACATCAAGAACAAGCCCGTCGCGCAAAAAATCAAATTTGGCAGCCACGCCGCCAGCCACGCGGGCAGATCGCCCACAGAACCAAGCCCAAGGCTCACTTTTTGAATCACAAAATAGGTGAAACAAATGGCGATGCTGCCGGCGACGCCGACAAAAAGATTCCGCCGGCCCGACGCACCACCAAATGGAATGGCGATAAATACGACGACCAGACACGTCCACGGAGCCGCCAGCCGCCCGTGCAATTCAGTGAGCAGCTTGTCTGAAATTGAGCGCGGTGGATTTGGATGGAGGCGCAAGTAAGCAAGAATATTTTTCAGCGGAATGTCCGCTTTGCGCACGATTCCCTCGCTCAAGAAGGTGTCGATTTTAATCTCACTCTTGATCAGCGACGGCGTCTCGTTAAATTCCGGCATCGTCAGCACGCTCGCATTCGTCTGAAACAGCGGCACGAGCGGCGACTGTGCATCGGCCTGTGAATATTCAGAAGCGCTGGAAAAAGTCCAGACGCCGTTTGTGTACATCGCACTGTCGGCGTGCAATTGCCTGCTGGAACCATCCGGCAGCTTCCAAAAGACAATCGGATGGATCATCTCGGTCGAATTCACATTGTATTCGCTGAATTGCCACTGGCGATTTTTGTTGGTGAAACCCTGAAATGCCTTTTGCGCCTCCGTGCCGCCACTTTTCTGGACGTAACGTGTCAGAATATGATCTGCCCAATCCGCACTATATGGCACCACTATTTCATTCATCGCAAACAGCATCAGGCTGGCGATGCAGCCGACCATGAAATAGGGAGCGCAGACACGCCACAGGCCTATGCCCGCCGCACGCATGGCGGTGATTTCGTTGGCGCGCACATGGTTGGTGAGAGCGTAAAGCAGCGCGAGCAGCAGGATCACCGGCAGCGCCGTCACCAGAAATTCCGGCGTGATGGCGATGGAATATTCGACAATGTCCAGCAAATGCAGCCTGGCTTCCTGCAATTCGTCCAGTTGATTGAACAAAGAACCGGAAACACCCAGGATCACGATGCCGCCGAGGCAATAGCCCAGCGGCGAAAGCAGTTCGCGGAATAAATATCGGTCGAGCAGCCGCATTGTGCAGGCAGGGTAGCGGTCGCCAGTCTCGCGGGGCAAGACTTGTCGGCGCGAAAAGGCGCTTATTTCGATGGCAATAAATGTTGACCGATTCCCAAAGGAGGGAGAGCGTCCCCGATTCTACCATGCCATGCTCCTTCCGTTCCCAGCATGAAAGTTTTGGAAATATTTTCAACTTCGCGTCTTCACGCCACCTCCCCGCTGTCCCCATCTCCGGCAAAGTCTCTGGCGGTCGGCCCCAACTGCGCCGTTACTGCCGGCGTTCCCGACCGGGGAAGCAACCGTTGTTTCCCGGTCCGCCGCCGCACATTCCCGGTTCCGAACCATTTCTCCCCGGTCCCGAACGATTTATTCCCGGGCCGGAGCCGTTACTTCCCGGTCCCGGACGATTACTCCCCGGTCCTGAGCCATTTAGTCCCGGTCCCGAACGGTTACTTCCCGGTCCTGAGCCATTTATTCCCGGGCCGGAACGGTTACTTCCCCGGCCGGAATCGCNNCCCCGCTTTGGGTCCGGTTCCGGCGGCAACCCGCCCAGATAACACTTTGCCGTCTCCGTGGCGGCAATCGTCCCAAACAACAAACAAAACACAGTCACGGAGTCAAAATCCTCAAAAAACATGAAAATGAGCAAATACTTCCCCAAAGCGCAGGGCGCCCAGCTTGTCTGGTATATGACCTTTGCCAACGAAATTCAGGTGATCGGTCCCGGCCTGGGACTCACCGCCGCCCAGATCAAAGCCATCGTGGCCGACTGCCTCTGGATGATCTACCTCCTGCAATCCTGGCTCCCCGCCACGCGCAACTTGTCCCAAACCGGCACCAACACCCTGATCGAAGCCCAGTCCGGTGACGGCACCGAATTGATGGTGCTGCCCACCTTTGTGGCCCCGGCACTG
>PKZR01000228.1 GCA_003133815.1 Limisphaerales bacterium
ATCGGGCGTTGCGCGACGAGCTTGGGATCAAGCTGCTTGAGCGTGCCGGCGGTGGCGTTGCGGGCGTTTGGAAAGGGTTTCTCACCTTCGGCAGAGAACTTGGCGTTGAGCGCATCAAAATCCTTGATGGAAATGTAAGCCTCGCCCCGCACTTCGAGCAGCGCAGGCGGATTTTTCAAATGCAGTTCCAGCGGAATGCCGCGAACGGTCTTGAGATTCGCCGTGATGTCGTCGCCTTCCGTGCCGTCGCCGCGCGTGACGCCGAGCGCGAGCTTGCCGTCGCGATAGTGAACGCTGATGGAAACGCCATCCACCTTCGGCTCGATGATGTATTGGATTTTGTCGCGGCCCAAATGCTTGCGGATCGTCGCGTCGAAGGAGCGAAGTTCCGCCAACGTGTTTTCATCCTGCGCGCGATTGCGTTTGTCGCGGTCGGGTTCCTCATCCTTCGTTGGATGATCGCTGGCTTCGACCTTGTCGAGCGAGAGCATCGGCACGAGATGTTTGACGCGGCTAAATTTTTCGCTCGGCGCACCGCCGACGCGCTGCGTGGGCGATTCGGGCGTGACGAGGTCAGGAAAATCTTTCTCCAGCTCCTGAAGTTCTTTGAAAATCCGGTCGTATTCGTGGTCAAGAATAAGCTGCCGGCCTTCGACGTAATAAGCGTGGTCGTGCCGCCGGATTTCGTCGGCAAGCTGCGAATGGCGCTTTTTTGCTTCGGGCTTTGTCACGCGAGAATTGTGCAGCGGCGCGCACGGAAAGAAAAACATTTTTGACCGGACGGCCTTGCGCCTATACGCTGGCGTCGTGCGACAGGGTCTAGCCAAAACACTTGAATTTGCCGATGCGCAGTTGCTGCGCCGCGCGCCATTGCCGCGTTCCTACTCGGATTTTCTGGGGCGGAAGCTTTTCCTCTTCCTGCTGACGGTGCAGGGGCTGGGTGCGTTCTCGCTGATCACGTCTGGCGTCATCCTCAGAAAATTCCGTGTGGCGCGTAACGTGATGAGGCCGCTGATCCGCCACGAAATCGCCCGCGCCGGGTTCGGCTTGCTGCCGATGTTTATGTTCGTGGCGGTCGCGCTGGGTTTTCTGGTGATCGGGGAAACGGTCTCGACGCTGGCGCGTTTCGGCGCGATCAATTACATCGGCACGGTGATGGTGGTGGTTGTGGTGCGCGAACTGGGGCCGTTGCTGGCGGCGTTCCTGGTGCTGGCGCGCGTCGGCACGGCCAATGTCATCGAACTCGGCACCGCGCGCGCGACGGGCGAAGTGGAGGCGCTGGAAACTTTGGGGATTGACCCGGTGCATTATTTGATCGTGCCGCGCGTGATCGGGATGGCGGCGGGAGTTTTTTCGCTGACGGTCTATCTCATCATCGGCGCGCTGGTGAGCGGCTACTTGTGCGCGTTTTTGCAGGACGTGCCGATTACGCCGGGCGATTATTTCAAGCAACTGGTCGAGTCGCTCGGCTGGCTGGACTTTGCGCTGCTGGCGTTGAAGACGATTGCCTTCGGGTTTTTCATCGCCATCGTGACTTGTTATCACGGGCTGGCGCAACCGTTGCGGCTCTCGGATGTTTCGCGCGTGGCGGTGCGCGCGGTGACGCAGGGCATCGTCGTGTGCGTGGTGATTGATGCGCTGTTCATTTTTCTTTATCTCGTCGCATGAGCGAAAATCCTAAACCTGCGGTCATCGAATTATCCGGCGCGGAGGTCTGCTCCATGCGCGAGACCAGCCTGGCGATGATCGAGGAAGTGAACTGGACGGTCACGGCGGGCGAATTCTGGGTCGTGGCCGGTCAGCAGCAATCCGGCAAAAGCGATCTGATGATGATGACCGCCGGGCTGATGCCGCCGGGGAAAGGCAGTTGTAAAATTTTCGGAATGGAGACGCAAAGTTTCAGCGAATCGGAACTCGCCGACCGGCTGCGAGTGGGATTTGTCTTTGAGAACGGGCAGTTGTTCAATCATTTGACGATCATGGAAAACGTCGCGCTGCCTCTGCAATATCACAAGGACTTGACGATTGGCGAGGCGGCGGAGAAAACGCTGGCGCTGCTGGANNCAGCCGGACCTGCTGCTGCTCGACAACCCGCTCAACGGCCTCGGCGCGCGCCACGTGAAATGGTGGCTGCATTTTCTCGATCAGTTGTGGCGCGGCCACGAATGGTCCGGCGGCAAGCCGATGACGATTGTCGCGACGGCGGAGGATTTGCGGCCCTGGAAAAGCGACGCGCGCCGGTTTGCGCTGCTGCGGGACAAAAAGTTCAGCCTGCTCGGCTCGTGGAAATCAGTCGTCTCGGACGACGACACCATCGTGATGGAATTGATGGAAGCCTCGCTCGACACAACAACATATCGAAAGGAATAATTAATCATGGCACTTCAGGATTTGACACCGCAACTGCGGACGCGATTGAGCCGGATGGAACGCGCGGTCGGCTGGTTCGTCTTTCTGGCGACGGCGCTGCTCATTTTCGGGTTCGGCTATTACGTCTATCACACGGCGGAGCGCAAGGGCTGGTTCAAGATCAAGGCGCAGTTTTTCACCTACGTCGAAAGCTCGGAAGGTTTGAATGTCAACGACCCGGTCGTGATGATGGGTTTTCAAGTCGGCAAAATCACGCTCATCCATGCGATGCCGCCGGGCGACGCGCACAACGTCCGTGTGGAATTTGAAATCACCGATCCTTATTTCCGCTACATCCGGACGGCCGGCTCGTATTTGAAGGTGAACTCGGCGGATTTTCTCGGCAAGCGCGAGCTTGAGATCACGCGCGGCACGAACGGCGTGGGCAGCTACGAGGTTGTCGTCACGCAGCCGGTTTCAGTCATGAGCCTGGACGATGCGAAAAAGGCGGCTGCCGACGCCCCCGGCCACTGGCAGCTTGCCCAGGACGTGCTGGACGGACAATCCAACGTCGTCTTCCATGCCTACGAAAGCGTGGAAAGCGTGCTCGACGAAAGCAACTCGTCCGTCCTCGCGCAATGCACCTTCGAATCCAATTCCATTTACATCTACGACAACACGGAAAAGGACAAGAACCACATCGTCGCCTCGTGGTGGCGGCGGAAGCATCATTACCAGAATT
>PKZR01000206.1:0-5661 GCA_003133815.1 Limisphaerales bacterium
ACAGACTTCGCCGGCGGCGGACGTACGCGCGCCAAAACCGGTGCCGTGAAAAACCGAACCGTCCTCGAGGGCTAAAATGGCATTCATTAATTGCGGATAATCTAGCGGAAAAAATCGCCGGTGCAAAAAAAATGCGCGGCAATTCTGCCGCGCATTTCCAGGAAGCAATTGGTTTTTATTTTTGCTTTGCCGTGTCCAACGCATCGATGAGCGCCTTGGGGCCGCCTTCCAAATAACCATCCACCCGCCAGACAACGGTTGCGTCAGGCTTCAGAGCGATCAAAGTTGGGTATCCCTGTATTTTGTACTTGGAGGCCAGCGCGGCGTTGGCCGCTTTGAGCTCATCGGATTGTGGTACTTGATTGGGAAAATCCAGTCTCAGCAGTACGAGGTTTTTTTTGGCATAGTTGGTGAAATCCGGCTGGGAGAGCGTGTCTTTTTCCAGTTTTTTACACCAGATGCACCAATCTGAGCCGGTGAAATCAGCCAGCACAATTTTATGTTCCGCCTGGGCCTCTTGCAATGCCTTGGGCATGTCGGTTAACCAGGTCGCGTCTTCCGCCTTTGCTTGCAGCAGCAAGCCGAAGGCACAAATTCCAAGTATTATTAATTTCTTCATGGTCATTTTGGTGTTTATCCCGGTGAATTAGACCGCCACCAATTCGTTTTGTTCAGACAAGACAGTATTACCCGAGACAATGGTCGCGCTTGGCTTGACTTTCAGTTTCCAGCCGAAGAAAGGGCTGTTGGTGGATTTGCTTGCGGAGGCTCCGCGCTCGAACACCCATTCTTCTTCCGGATCAAAAATCGTCACATCCGCATCCGCCCCAATGGATAAAGTGCCTTTGTTCAAATTCAGGAGCTTCGCCGGGTTTATTGTGAACTTGGCGATCATATCCGTCAGGGAAAGCCGTTTCGAATGGACGAGCTGCATCAGGGACAACGCCAGTTCCGTCTCCAAGCCGGTAATCCCAAAGGGCGCGTAATCGAACTCCACTTCCTTCTCGTAATCGCAATGCGGCGCGTGATCGCTGCACAAAATGTCAATCGTTCCGTCTGCCAGACCCTCGAGGATCGCCTCGCGGTCGCGGGCCGAGCGCAAGGGCGGGTTCATTTTGAAATTCGTGTCGTAAGAGGGCCAGCTTGGCCGTTCCGTTAACCGCGCGCCGCCCTTGCCGATCGCCCGGCCGTCCTCGTGCCAGAATTTTTCACTCCCTCCCACCGCGGAGTCCGTCAATGTAAAATGATGCGGACAGGCTTCGCCGGAGATGGAAACGCCGCGCTTCTTGGCGGCGCGAAGCAAGGCCACGCTGCCGCCGGCGCTCAAATGTTGGCAATGAATCTTTGCCCCGGTCAGTTCCGCCAGCAGGATGTTGCGTGCCACGATGACTTCTTCGCCCGCCGCCGGCCAGCCGCGCAATCCCAGAACCGTGCTCCAGTAGCCCTCGTGCATGACGCCGCCGGTCACGAGCGAATAGTCCTGGCAATGATCAAACACCGGCAGGTCAAACATCTTCGCGTACTCGCAGGCCCGGCGCATCAATTCGTTGTTTTGAATGCAATGCCCATCATCCGTGATTGCCACGACGCCCGCCTTTTTCAGCCCGCCGATGGGCGCCAGTTCCTCGCCCGCAATATTCTTTGTGATGGCCCCGGGGATGAACACATTCTCCACCCCCTGCGTCCGTGCCCTTTCCTGGATTAGTGCCACCGTGCCTGAATTGTCGATCGCCGGGGCTGTGTTGGGCATGCAAACCACCGAAGTGAATCCCCCGCGTGCCGCGGCTGCGGTGCCGGTGGCCAGGGTTTCCTTCGCCGTCTGTCCCGGCTCGCGCAAATGCACGTGCAGGTCAATTAATCCCGGGGAAACAATTTTGCCGGCGGCGTTGAAGATTTCCGTGCCGGCAGGCGCGGCCAGCTTTTGGCCAATGGCGGAGATTTTTCCATCTTGAATCAAGACATCCGCCAAAGCGTCGAAATGGCTGGCCGGATCGATCACGCGACCGCCGGTGAGAAGCAGCGAGTTCATGCTCGCGAGCATACGGACAACGCATTGACAAGGCAAGATCGCACGGTATGATTGGCTGCACGGAAAACCGGCTTGGGCAGAATCCAAACCGGCTTTAGCGGGCGTAGTTCAATGGTAGAACGGCAGTCTTCCAAACTGCACACGAGGGTTCGATTCCCTTCGCCCGCTCCATTTTGGGTCAATTTACGTTGTCGGCATATTTGACGCGATTGGTGTCGCTGACTGCCCAAAGGTTTAGCGGATATAACGACGTATGAACTTTCATGTATCTCGCGCTGCCGTCGGAAAAGGCGTAATTTGAACCACCGGTTTCAGTATCCGGACCAAGGCTGTCGTGGCGACTTTCCTCCAAGACACCGCTGAAATCGTTGCCGCTGATTCCTTCAAACAAGTCCATGTAGTAATCAGCGTCGTTGGAATTTTTTTCACCGAGAATAATTGTGTCGCTCGTGTGAACGATGGCGTTTTCCTTCATGCTGTCTCCGCCGTTTAAACCCAAGGGATCAGGAGGGGTTGCACTCGGATTCTGAAAATAATCGTTCCAGCCGTTGATTATGTAACTGCGCGGTGCATCGTCAGCCACAAACTCGTCATTGGCGGTTGCGGGCATGTTGGTAATTTCACTTGGGCAAAGCAGCATTTTTAAGCTCTTGCCGTAGTTGTCATAAAACTTGTCCGGCCAGCGGCTGGGCACGGTAGGAGGATTGTAGCGCGGCGGATAAGCGCCTTGGTTGTCGTCAACATATATGTGTGCGGCCAAGCTCAACTGCTTGATGTTGCTCAGGCACGAGATGCGTTTGGCCGTCTCCTTTGCACGTGCCAGCGCCGGCAGCAGCATCGCCGCCAGGATCGCGATGATGGCGATGACGACAAGCAGTTCAATCAAGGTAAAAGCCCTCGCTTCAAGGCTGGCCAATATTTTGCGGTTTGATATTTTCATAACCATTCATTCTGAGCGCGCGTCTTGTTAGTTAATTTAACAGTTCATGCGCCCACCGCATTCAAAAATATTATGACTAAAAGAAATTGGATACTCATTTCCCTCGCGCTCGCGCTCGCCGGTGTTTACATTTTTTGTTTCACCGACTGGTTCAAGACAAAGACCATTCACATCACCAGCACGAATGCCCGCGTGAATCGCGTAATCCGCGCCGGCAATTCGGCGACAATACCGGTCATTTTCAAATTTGAGCGGCCATACGAACTCACGGAACTCAAAGTCGTCGATCTTGACGACTTTCAAACCAACAAGCTCGCTGAACCTCTCTGGCATCTGGTCTCGGATTCAGGTTCCGATGACGTGGATCAATTTTTTTACGGCGGAAATATTGACGGCATGGATCCCGCCGTTGAAGGCGCGCGGCCCGAACCGCTCCAGCCCGGCGTGACCTATCGCCTCTTCGTGACTGCCGGAAAGATCAAAGGCTGGCACGATTTTAAAGCCAAGTCAGCCAACTGAACAATTTAGACGCCGCTGTCGCCATCGCGGTTACGTCCGCGCATCAATCTTCGTTCCGGCGAAATGGCACGCCGCGAATTGATTTTTTAATAATTCACGTAAAACGGGAATTTCTATTTTGCATTTTTCCTCGGCAATCGGGCAGCGTGGATGAAACGGACAGCCGCACGGTGGATGAATCGGCGATGGCACATCGCCCGGTAAAACGATGCGCTGCCGTTTTGATTCGGGATCCACTTCCGGCACGGCGGAAATCAGCGCCTGCGTGTAAGGATGCTGCGGGTCGCGGATGATGGCTTTCGCGTCCGCCGTTTCAACGATTTTGCCGAGATACATCACCATCACGCGATGGCTGATGTGCTCGACCACCGCGAGATCGTGCGCGATGAAGAGATACGCGATACCATGCTCTTGTTGCAGATCGCGGAGCAGATTGATGATCTGCGCCTGAACCGAAACGTCCAGCGCGCTCACAGGCTCGTCGCAGATGATCAGTTCCGGCTCGACCGCCAGCGCGCGCGCGATGCCGATGCGCTGGCGTTGCCCGCCGGAAAATTCATGCGGATAACGCTGCGCATAAACCGGGTCGAGGCCGACGTCCTTAAGCAGTTCAAAAATCCGTTTCTGCCGCGCGGACTTGCTGTCGGTCAGTTTGTGGATGTCCAGCGCCTCGCCGACGATTTGCTCGACCGTCATGCGCGGATTGAGCGAGCCGTAAGGATCTTGAAAAATCATCTGGAACTTGCGCCGTCGCGCACGCAATTCCGCGCCGCTCATTTTCAGGATGTCCTCGCCGTCGAGCGAGATTCCCCCCGCCGTCGGCTCGACAAGCCGGACGATGGCGCGGCCGAGCGTCGTCTTGCCGCAACCGCTCTCGCCGACGAGGCCGAGCGTTTCGCCCGGCGCGATGCTGAAGCTCACGTCGTCCACCGCCTTCACGAATTCGCGGACGCGGCTGAACATCCCGTGCTTCACGGGAAAATGCACCTTCAGGTTTTTGACTTCGAGCAGCGACACGCGGGAAGATTAAAGCTCTTCCACGAAATCTTCCAGAGTTAAACCAGCTTGTTCAATGACGCCTTTGAGTGTGCCGGGTTTAATCGGTTTGTGCTGCGGCACGACAACCGTGCGGCTGTCTTTGCGAAGAATGAGAGCGAGCCGGTCTGGCGAAGCTGGACGAAGCCGAGACGTTTCAATGCGCGAACTGCTTCAACGCCGTTGACGTCCCGGGGAATTTTCACGCGACGGCGAGAATCGGGTCTTGGGAAAAATGCAGGCGGATGCGCTTGGGCCGTTGCTTCGGCTCGAAGTAACCGCCGACGGCATCGGCGATCATCGCGTCCAGTTCCGCGAACGAATCTCCCTGCGTGGTGATGCCGCCACCGTCGCGCGGCGCGTCCCAGCGCGCGACATAGCCGCCGGTTTCCGCGCAAGGCGTGACTTGGAAAATGATTTCAGCAACCGTGCTCATGCTGGAAAATTAAGCGCAATGCGGTTTGGCGTCAATGCGGCAAAACTGGATTTACCGCAGAGACGCAGAGGCGCGGCTCAAGGAAATAAAATGGCTGCTGTTCGCGATTTGAGCGGCGAGCAATTTGAAAATCATTCTTTGCTGCTGGAAATCTGCTTGGGAAATTTAGAACTGGGAACAGCCAATCCCAAAGAATTAGGCAATATCCAGCCAGAAGAATCAAATACAAAACCAGTTCCCACGAAATGAAATCCAGAATTATCTCGATGGCCAATTCCTAGGACTGATTGGCGAATATTTTTGAATGCTTGTTGGAAATCAGAACTCATTTACAGCGAGATTGCGATTAACTTTTGAATTTGTCAGTTACGTTTTAGAATTTCCATTCGTCGCTTTGCGACTCCGCGTCTTTACGTCTCTGCGTTAAAAAGTTTATTCATTTTTCCAAAACGGACATCTCACGAAACGTCCGGGTTCGACTTCGATCAGTTCGGGGATTTTTTCGGAACATTCCGGCCTGGCAATCGGGCAGCGCGGGGCGAAACGGCAGCCGGGCGGGAAATTGCCGATGCGCGGGACGTGGCCGGGAATGGCCGAGAGACGGTCGGCGTCGCCGCGCAATTTTGGCACGGAATTCATCAGCGCGCGGGTGTAGGGATGCAGCGGGCGGCGCAGGAGTTCGCGCGCGGGCGACAGCTCGAC
>PKZR01000206.1:5687-14868 GCA_003133815.1 Limisphaerales bacterium
TCGTCGGCGACGAGCAACTTCGGTTCGCTCGCGAGCGCCATCGCGATCATCACGCGCTGCTGCATGCCGCCAGACATTTCGAACGGATAATTTTTGATGCGCGATTCCGGCGCGGGAATGCCGACGAGTTTTAACAGGCGGATGACTTCGGCGTCGTTCGCTTTTTCCGGTTTGTGCAGCTTGAGCGATTCCTTGATCTGATTGCCGATGCGGAAAACGGGATTCAACGACGCGCCCGGGTCTTGAAAAACATAACTCACCACGCCGCCGCGGATCTGTTGCAGTTCGCGCGCGGACATTTTTAACGTGTCCTGGCCGTTCAGCAAAATTTCTCCGCCGACGTAATTTGCCGGGGGCGACGCCACGAGCCGCGCGATGGAAAGCGCAGTCACCGTTTTGCCGCAGCCGCTTTCACCGACGAGGCAGACGGTTTCGCCCGTGCCGATGGTGAACGACACGCCGTCCACGGCGCGCAGCGCCTCGGCATTTTTGCCGAAGTCCATTTTCAGGTTTTTGATTTCGAGCAGGTTCATAACGACTTCGTGTCCGCCGCGTCTCTTAATCCATCGCCGAGAAAGTTGAAAGCCAGAACGGTGATGAAAATCGCCGCGCTCGGCGCGAGCAGCCACGGATAATTTTGCAGGTATTGAACGTCTTCCGCCGCCGTGAGCATGTTGCCCCAGCTCGCCTGCGGTTCCTGGATGCCGACGCCGAGAAAACTCAACACGACTTCGCCAAGAATATAATATGGCACGCTCAACGTCGCCGCGACGATGACATAGGACAAAGTGTTCGGCAAAATGTGGCGCACAATAATTTTGAAATTCGACTGGCCGAGTGCTCGCGCGGCAAGGACGAATTGCTGTTCACGCAGTGACAGGGTCATGCCGCGAATGACGCGTGCCATGCCCGCCCAACCGATGCAGCTCAAGATGATGATGATCATCGCATAAACCTGCGACGAACTCATGCCCGGCGGAAACGTCGCGCGCAGCGAAATGATTAAATACAGCGCAGGAATGGACATAATGAGTTCGCAGAACCGCATGATGACAGTGTCGGTTGCGCCGGCAAAATAGCCGGAAATACCGCCGATGATGAGGCCGAGGGTGAACGACAGAAAAATTCCTACTACGCCGATGGAAAGTGAAATTTGAGAGCCATAAAGCAGCCGCGAAAAAATGTCGCGCCCGAATTGGTCCGTGCCGAAAAGATAAACCGGATGATTGTCGTCGCTGCCGAACAGATGGATTGAAGCGGGAATGAAACCGAACAATGGATATTTGTCACCGTGAACAAAGAAATGAACTGGCTGTATATCGTCGGGAACTTCGCGATATACAAAATCGCCGGGTAATTGTTCATAGCGCGGTACGACAAGACGGAAGCCAGACAGTTTCGGCCAAATGGGGGGGTGAAAATAACGGTCGCGATCCATTCGTTCGTAATGATATGGCGCGACAAATCCAGCGAACAGTGCGACAAGATAAAGCACTATCAAAATCACGCCGCCGACCATCGCTATGCGCCGGCGTTTCAATCGCCGCCAGAAAATCTGCCATGGCGAGCGCGCGATTTGAGCTTCGACGTTTAGAGTTGGCGCGGCGGTTTCCATTTTTTATTTCAAACGGATGCGCGGATCGCTCCAAGCGAGCAAAATGTCGGCAATGAAATTTCCGATGACCAAAAGCGCCGTCGCCATGACGACGCAATCCACAACGAGATAGGAATCTTTCGCGAAAAACGCCTCCATCGTCAGACGGCCGAGGCCGGGCCACGCCATGATGTTTTCCACGATGAACGCGCCACTTAACAGCGCGGCGAGCGAGTAACCAAAAATCGTGAGCAGCGGATTGATGGCATTGCGGAGCGCGTGTTTATAAATTACCCAGCCTTCGCCGAGGCCGCGGGCGCGGGCGGCAGTGACGTATTCGGCACGTAGAGTTTCGAGCAGGTTGGAACGCATCTGGCGCATGATTCCGGCCATGTCGGACGCGGCGAGAACAAGCGCGGGGAGTATCAGGTGATGCGCGAAATCCCAGAACTGCTGCAGCGGCGACATCAGATCGTGATCAGGACTTTGCGCGCCACCGATGGGAAACCAGCCGGTTGATGCAGCGAACCACAGCGCGAGCAGCGACAACAAAATATCGGACACTGATAATCCTGCGAACGAAATCAGTGAGCAGGTGCGGTCAATCCACGAATCTTTTTTCACCGCCGCCCAGATCCCAAGTGGGATTGCAATGCCCCATGCAATAATCATCGCAAAAAACGAAAGCAGAAATGTGTTCCAAAGCCGTGCAAAGATGAGCGAGGTGGCGGGGATTTTGTAGGCCATTGAGTAGCCGAAGTCGCCGTGCAAGATGCTTTTGAACCAGAAAAAATATTGGACGTACCACGGACGATCGAGATGGAACTGCGCCTTGAGTTTCGCGATCGTTTCCGGCGAGATTTGAGGGTTTTGTTGGAGGGTGGTGAAGTAATCGCCGGGCGCCAGCGACATGAGTAAAAAAGTGAGCAGCGAGACTCCGATCAACAGCGGAATCATGTGCAGCAGGCGTTTGAAAATAAATTGCCACATCGCAATAACTTTTAGAAACGTGGCAAAAAAGAACTGTGCTTGCGAGTGAAAAGGACGCTTTCGGCGCGGGAAGCAAAGTGCTAATGTGTCACGCATGAAAAAATTTGTTATCGGCATGGCGGTTTTGGAGGTGGCGATTTTTTGCTTTTGCGGCTGCGGAAAAAAGTCTGAAACCGGTTCGTCGCATAACTCCATGGCGAATTATCCGCTGCCCAATCCGCCGCTACTGGCGAATTGCAGCCCCGGCATCCCGGGCGGGCGGCTGGTCGTCGCCACGTTCGGCGAACCGAAGACGTTCAATCCGATCACGGCCAATGAGAACTCGTCGCAGGAGATTTACCGGTTCCTTTTCGCTTCGTTGCTGGGCGACGACCCGGTTACGCAGCAGGTCGAGGCGGGACTGGCGGATTCTTGGACAAATTTGCCTGACGGCAAGACGTGGACTTTTCATCTGCGAAAAAACCTGCGTTGGAGCGATGGCGCGCCGATCACGGCGGACGATGTGGTGTTCACGTGCAACGATTTGATTTATAACACCAACTTTAATCCTGTCATGGCGGACCAGGTGCGCGTGGACGGAAAAAATTTCACGGTGACAAAGGTTGACGATTTGACGGTTCAAGTCGTGACGCCGGAAATTTACGCGCCATTTTTGGAGGCGTTTGGCGCGGGCGTGCCGATCATGCCGAAGCACATTTTGGAAAAATCGGTCGCGGACGGAACTTTCACCTCGGCATACGGCGCCGACTGGAAGCCAGAACAACTTGTGGGCAGCGGACCATTTATCATCAAAGAATATAAGCCGGCGCAATACACCTTGATGGAGCGCAATCCATATTTCTTTGAGGTGGACAGCAATGGCCAGCGCCTGCCGTATTTTGATAACATCATTTACACCGTCGTGCCGGACTGGAACGCGATGTCACTGCGAATGCTGCATGGCGAAAGCGACGTGGATGACTTTGTGAAGCCGGATGAATACGACACATTCAAGGCAGCTGAAGCGGACGGAAAAGTCAAACTGATTGAACCGGGCATCGGATTGGAAGTCGCCTATTTTGTCTTCAATGAAAATACCAACTCGAATCCCAAGACCGGAAAGCCTTATGTTGACCCGAAAAAATTAAAATGGTTCCGCAACACGAAATTCCGACAGGCTTGTGCGTATGCGCTTGACCGCGACTCGATCATCAAGGCGATTTACTCTGGGCGATCCGCGCCAAATTACGGCTTCGTGACAGCCGGCAACAAAAAATGGTTCAATCCGAACACGCCGAAATATCCGCACGACTTGGACAAGGCTCTTGCGCTGCTGAAGGAAATCGGGATTGAAAAACGCAACGGCGATGACTTTGCGACCGACGCCGACGGAAATAAAATCGAATTTGTCCTGAACACAAACACCGGCAACGGTCCGCGCGAAAAAACTGCCCTGCTCATCGCGTCCGATCTGCAAAAGCTCGGTTTCAGCGTCATCTTCCAGCCGATCGAATTCAACACCCTGATTGACCGGCTGGACAACAGCTACGATTACGACTGCGTGCTGATGGTTGAAGGTGGCAGCGCCGACCCGGCTTTTTCAATGAACGTTTTGCAATCCGGCGGCTTCACACACGAATGGTTTCCGCGCCAGAAATCGCCCTCGACGGATTGGGAGGCGCGAATTGACCAGTTGATGGATGCGCAGCTCAAGACGCTAGACTATGCCGAGCGCAAAAAAGATTACGACGAAGTGCAGGAAATCATCGGCGAACAACAGCCGATGGTTTTCACCGTCGTGCCCGTTTATTACGCCGCCGCTCGGACGGACATCGGCAATTTGCGTCCTACACCGCTGGACGGATTCCGGGTGACGTGGAACGCCGAGGAGCTTTATTTCAAGAAATAAAAGGCGTCACGAAAGGCCAAAAATTGTTCCTAGCAAAAGGAGTGTTCCGCCCACCGCGGACGAAATCACTTCTTGCACGAAAGGAATTTGGATTACGACGATGACGATGATGAAACCGAAGCGAGCAAAGTTTGCATAAGCTTCCCAGCTCATGCCGGTCACAACGCGCAGAATGTGAGAGCCATCCAGCGGCGGAATTGGGATCAAATTAAAAAAGCACAGCAGCAGGCTTAACTGTGCCGCCTGGATGCACAACTCCGCGACAGAAACTGAATGAAAAATCAGGCCGACGCGCGCGAATGCAACAAGAGCAACTGCCAGAATTAGATTCATCCCCGGCCCGGCCATCGTTACAAGAATGTCGTCCAGATTTTTGTTCCGCAAATTGTATGGATTCACCGGCACTGGCTTCGCATAACCAATGGCAAAACGGGTGAAGCCCGATGGGCCAAAAATCATGAACAACGGCAGAAGCACCGTGCCTATGGGGTCAATATGGACGAGAGGGTTGAGTGATACACGGCCTTGCAGGCGAGAGGTGTCGTCGCCACATTTCATGGCCGTCCATGCATGTCCGAATTCGTGAAACGTCAACAGCGCAACTAGCATCAAATACTGAATCAATCCGTCCGCAATTATATTTGAATCCATTCATGCAAGTTTAAATTGTCTTTCGCAGTGAGTCGAGGCAATGAATTTAGTCGGGACACCCGACTCGCAGAGTAAATTCTGGGATGGAATTTCCTTTGCGTAACAAGTCAAAACGATTAAACATTCGCGCGGTTCAAACATTCAACGAATTACGCACTTATGCCACTACTCGACGGAAAAACAGGAATTGTCTTCGGCGTTGCCAACAAACGCTCCATCGCATGGGCCATAGCACAGGCATGGGCGCGTGAAGGGGCGAAACTCGCGTTCACGTTTCAGGGCGAGCGCGTGAAGGAAAATGTCGAGGAACTGGCCGGAACTTTTGGAGCGGACACTTTGATCCTGCCTTGCGATGTTACGAAGGATGCCGAAATCGCCAATGTCTTCAAAACCATCGGCGAAAGATTTGGAAAATTAAACCTGCTGTTGCACTCCGTCGCGTTCGCCCCAAAGGACGCACTCGAAGGCAGGTTTGTGGATACGAGTCGCGAGGCTTTCCGCATTGCGCACGACGTGAGCGCGTATTCGCTCGTCGCATTGTCACGCGCCGCCGAACCGCTGATGACCGACGGCGGCAGCATCGTTGCGATGAGCTATTACGGCGCGGAAAAAGTCGTGCCGCACTATAATGTCATGGGAGTGGCCAAGGCCGCGCTTGAGGCAAGCACGCGTTATCTGGCGAATGATCTCGGTCCAAAAAAAATCCGTGTCAACTGCATCAGCGCGGGTCCGGTCAACACGCTCGCTGCGCGCGGCATTTCAGGTTTCATGGAAATGCTCAAGCATTATGAAGAACACGCGCCGCTGAAACGGAATGTCACTCCGGACGAACTTGGTGCTACGGGGGCTTTTCTTGCAAGTGACGGCGCGGCGGCCATAACAGGACAGGTGCTTTACGTGGATTGCGGTTATCAAATCATGGGGATGTGACCGGATTTTAATCCGGCCGCTTCATTTCAAAGCGTTCGCCGGTTTTGCAATACCAATGCGGCGAAGCCATCCGTCCGATGGTAAGAAGTTTTTCCGTACGCACCCGTTTCTTTTCCGCGTCAAACAGTTCATCGCGCAGGTGAATGCGCTTTATCAGCCCGATAACAACGCGGTTGCTGCCGATTTGCAACGTGCCCCACTCGACGCATTCCAGACTCGCCGGCGATTCGGCGATGCGCGGCGGTTTTACAACGGACGACGGCGCGGCAGTCAAGCCGGCGCGGGTTAGTTCGCTTTCACCGAATGGCAGGGACGCGGCGCATTGGTTCATGGCTTCGGCAACGGATTCGTCCACAAGGTTTACCACAAATTCATGCATGGCTCTGATGTTGAGTGCGGTGTCCTTGGGTGTGCCATTGTCGCGGTCGCCAGGCGCAAACGCGCAGATCGGCGGTTTCGCGCCAAGCAAATTGAAGAAGCTGAACGGCGCGGCGTTCACCTTGCCATCGGCGCTGATGGTGGTGACGAGCGCAATCGGTCGCGGCGTGACGAGGCTGGCGAGAATTGTGTAAGCGCGGTCGGCGTAATCGGTTTCGAGATTGAGTTCCATATTTATTTCAGTTGGAATGTTTCAGGCGCGCAACGTAAGCGCCGTCCACGTTGTCGGTGAACGGTAGCAATTCATGTTCGGCTTCCAATTCAAAATTTTCGTGTTCGTGCAAAAATGCTTTTACGACTTCAGAGTTTTCCTCCTGCTCAAGGCTGCAAGTGCTGTAAACCAAAATACCGCCATGCTTTAATTTCGTTGCGGCGAGATTGAGCAGATCGAGCTGCGTTTGTTGTAGGCGTGAAATTTCCTCCGGCGAAATCCGCCAGCGCAAATCCACGCGTCTGCGCATGACGCCGGTGTTGGAACAGGGAGCGTCAACTAAAACGCGGTCAAATTGCGAATTGCGAATTGCGAATTGTGAGTTTGAAATTGTTTCCACGCATATGACGCCAAGGCGCTGGCAATTTTCGTTAACCAGCTTCAATCGTTCTTCAGAGATGTCGCAGGCGACAATTTTGCCTTCGTTGCGCATGAGTTGCGCCATAAAGGTGGTTTTGCCGCCGGGCGCGGCACACAGATCTAGGATTGCATCGCCTGGCAGCGCGCCGAGTTTGCTCGCGGCGAGCAGCGTGCTCGGATCCTGGATGTAAAACCAGCCGTCGCGGAAACTGGCCAGCAAATGCAGCGGCGGATGCGATTTCAACTCGAAGACGAGGTTTTCTTCAAGCTGTTCGCGGCGGACGAAGTCATATTCCACATTTTCTTCGCGCCATTTTTCGATGAGATTGCCGGCGGCGGCTTTCAAGGTGTTCACGCGTGCGAAAGTTTTTGGCGGCGTGTTGTTCCATTCGAGGAGCTGCGCGGCCTTTTCCTCGCCGAATCTTTTTTGCCAGCGTGCGACAAGCCACTCGGGTTGAGACCAACCGGTTGCGGGCCGGGAAACTTTCAACCCGGCCAGAATCTTTTTGGTCTCGTCCGCTTCGCGAAGATAGCCTCGCAGGATGGCATTCACAAATCCGGCCTGCGGGCCGAAACCGTTCTGTTTGGCGAGTTCCACAGTTTCGTGGACGGCGGCATGGTCGGGAATCCGGTCGAGCCAGAAAATCTGATAAAGGCCGAGGCGCAGCAGATTTTGCAGCGCGGGTTTCTGTTCGCGCCCGTTTGTTTTTCGGGCAATGAGCCAGTCGAGAGTGACCTGCCAGCGGACGACGCCATAAACAATTTCCTGGCAAAGCCCGCGATCGGAAGCCGAAAGCCTGGCGTTGGCCAGCGCGATTTCAAGCAGGTCTTCGACGAATTTACCGCCGTTGTTGCGTTGCTGTAAAATTCGCGCCGCAATTTGTCTTGGTTTTTGTTCGTTCACCGCGTTTAATGGAGCCATAGTGAATCCATGACGACAGAAATACGATTTTTTTATGAAAGAAGAATTTGAAAAACTGGCAGCGGCGGGAAAAATTGAAGGCCGGCACATTGAACCGCTCACGCAGCTTGTCGATGGCGGCTGCTGCTCGCACCGCAGCTGGGGCTTTGGCAAAATCAAGGCGGTGGACACGGTGTTCGCCCGTTTCACGATTGATTTTCCGGGCAAGGCCGGACACACGATGGACCTGTCATTCGCTGCCGAACTGCTCAAGCCGATTCCAAAGGATCACATTCTTGCGCGCAAGGCCGCCGACATCGAGGCCGTCCGGCAGATGGCCGCGCATCATCTGGATTTGATCAAGCTAGTGCTGAACAGTTTTGGCGGCAAGGCGACTGTTGACCAGATACAGCAGGTTCTCATGCCGGATGTCATTCGCGACGACTGGAAAAAGTGGTGGGATACCGCCAAGCGCGAAATGAAAAAGGACGGTCACTTCATCGTGCCGGTGAAAAAAACCGATCCGGTCGTTTTTCAAATGCAGGAAACCACGTTGCAGGACCGGTCGCTGGCCGATTTTCGAGCGGCGAAAGGTTTGAAGGCTCGCGTCGCGGTCGTCGCAGAAATTCAAAAGTCCGTTTCGGACTTGAAGGACAAGGCGACGGCGGCGGGAGAAATTATTTCCGCGTTGAACGCAGATATCGCATCGCACCAGCGCACGCAGCCGGCGGTCGCGCTGGAGGCGGTCTTTGCACGCGACGAACTGCGCCAGGCCGCCGGACTTGAGCCGGTCGCGGGCGAAGTCACCGACGGCCAAATCTGGTCGCAGGAGAACGTCAAGTTCAGCCAGATCATGGAATTGATACCCGCCGCGAAACATCATCGCGCGCTCGAATCATTCCGTCAGGCAAACCCCGACCGCTGGCAGGAAATTTTGCGCGGCTCCATGAACCAGGTTTCCTCGAAGCTCGCCAAGGAATTCGCAAGCCTTCTCATCGCGCAGGGCAGGCTGGACGAGCTCAAGGAAACGCTCGCCCGCCTCATCAACCAGCACACGGCTAGCAGCGAACTGCTCCTGTGGTTTGGGCGCGACCGCACCGAAGATTTTGTGGACATCCTCGGCCCGGAAGTTTTCCGCGCCATGCTCACGGCGATGGAGCGCGACCAGTTCAATGAAAAGCGCTCGAACCGCCTGCGCGATTTCATCCTGGAAGACCA
>PKZR01000010.1 GCA_003133815.1 Limisphaerales bacterium
AGCGGTCAAGCGCACCGTAGGCAAGCGGCTGACTTATGATCAATGTGTATGCCGGGAGTAAACCCCACTCAATTTGCGTTATCTAAATACTCCCGTTTTTGTTGAGGGTTGGACAGCCTTTGTCCAACCGGGCCGCGCAAACTGGGGCCTATGAAAAATAAAAAAGCAGGAATGGAAACGGGCTGGCACAAAACGTGGAACAAGCCGATGCCGGAATGTCGGGCGCTGGCGGTCGTCATCCGCCGCCGCCGCGAACGGCGTGGATGGACACTCGCCAAGCTCGCCGAGGAATCCGGTGTTTCGCGCCAGATGCTGGGTTTTATCGAGGACGACCAGAGGAAACCCACGTGGGACACCACCGAGCGCATCGCCATTGCGTTTGGCATCCCCCACTACCAGCTGGCTCTGGACACGTTTCGCTGGCAGAAACGGCAGCCGGCGTGCTGTCGCAGATGCCACTTTAGTTGCGTTCACAGGGGCGAGGCAAAGTGGTTAAATGAGGCACGTCAATGCAAGCGCCCTCAAACAGCAACGCCAGCGTCGCCCGCAAGTCTGCCGGACGGAAAAATGTAGCGTCCGGCATCTTGCCGGAATTCCGCCATCTTTCCGGTAATTATTCGAGGCACAGCCTCGACGCTTCACGTTTTCCAGAGATTTCGCGCAGCCTCCAAATCAACTTGCACGTTGTCGGTGCGGGCTTTTTGTGTGTTTTCGGCAGCCATTTAAGCGTTTTCAAGAACTTTTTTAACAGTTCCAAGAACTCTTTAGAAGTCTACCGGAACTTGTTTAACCTTCCAACGAACTTATTCAAGGGCTGGACGAACTCGTTGAACCGTTCGATGAACTCGTCCAGAGGCTGGAGGAACTCGTTTAGCCTTCCAAAGAACTTATTCAAAGGCCGGACGAACTCGTTCAGCCCTCCACCGAACTCGTTCAGGGGCTGGACGAACTTATTTAACGGCTGGAGGAACTTGTTTAACCATTCCATCAACTCGTTCAGCCGCTAAAAGAGACCGGTAAATCAACCAACCAAAACACTCAAACATCAAAATATCATGGCAAATCAATACTTCCTTCCTCCCGGTGAAGCGCGCCGCCGCGCGTGGCTCAACAACTTCTCCGGCAAGATGCCCACCTACGCCAACGTGGTCGGCGTGACGGACGCCGAGGTCAAGCAACTGGCCGCAGACGATCTGTTTTTCAATTTTGTCTGCGACACGCACAGCCAGCACACCAAGACCACGCGCGACTGGACGGCCTACAAACATCAGGCCGCCCATGGCGACAACCTGGGCGACATCCCGGTGACTCCTACACCCGGCACGCCGCCGCCCACCGTGCCGCCGAACATATTCGGACGTGCCTGCGCACTGGCGGTGCGCATCAAGAATCATCCCAACTGCACGGAAGCCATCGCGCAGGACCTCGGCATCATCGGGCCGGAAGTCATCGTTGATCCAAGCAGCATGAAACCGGTGCTTTATCTCTCGCTCAACGCCGGGCATCCGCATGTGGGCTGGCCCAAGCAGGGCATGGACAGCTTGGAACTCTGGAAGGACTGGGGCGACGGCAAGGGCTTCGTGCTGCTGACCTACACCACAAACACGGATTACGCGGATATTTCGCCGTTGCCCGCGCCCGGCGTCAGCGCGGTCTGGAAATTCAAGGGCATCTACAGGCTCAAAGACCAGCAGGTCGGCCAATGGAGCGATGTGGCTACCATCGGCGTGATGGGATAAATAAAATACTGCCCGCGACAATAGCCCAGCCCTTCAGGGCTGGGTTTTTGCGTCAAAAGACATTTGAAGTCCCGACCGGGACGAAAGAAATGTCCTGCCGTCCCTTGCGGGACTTGGTGAAAGGGCGGGACAATTTACCCAGTGCTGAAGCACCGGGCTATTTTCATGGAATTCAGCCGCGCTCTTCTCCTCTTGAGATGGCGGCGCCCTGCCGGGTCGCCGCTACGAACATTTGACCCGGCATTTTTGTTCGGGGCGTGTTTTCAAGATTCAATCAAGACCGGGGATATGCGTCCGGAAATGACCAATAATTTCAGCCCAAAATGAGCGGTCAAAATATCGCAAAATAAAGCTTGCATATTTTCATTTTACTTTCAAAATTGCGGGTGAATTAAATAAATGTGGCTATAGGCTTTTGGTGCCTGTAATGGGAAGGGTTTCTTATGAAAAAAAACATGGCGGTCTTCATGGCGGTCGTTTCGTCTCATGCACAGGGGTGCGCCACCGCGCCCGCAGGCCTGGTCGCCTGGTGGCAGGCGGAAGACAATGCCTACGACAGCATCGGCAACAACAATGGCACGCTCATCAACGGGACGAGTTTCACCAACGGCGAAGTAGGTCAGGCGTTTAATCTGAACGGGGTTAATAATTTTGTGCTTGTAAATGCGGGTCCGAATTTGACGACCGGGCTTCAAAATGGATTCACCTTCGAAAGCTGGATCAATCCGACGACGGTTACAAGCGTGGTGGAGCTGTTTGAATACGAGCGGGCGCTGGCGACGGGCAACGGTGCGGATGTCGGTGTTTTGTTTGCAATACACAATCAGGCACCGGATGGGACGAGTGGACCCTGTCTGTATGCCAATATAGTGGATGCAAGCAGCGCGCATGTTATCGCCTCGCCAGTGGGTTTGTTGACTGCCGGAAGCTGGCAGCATGTTGCATTGACTTATGACAAGGCTTCGGGTCTTGCGGCAATTTACATAAACGGCACCAACGTAGCGCAGGCAAATCTCGGCAGTTTTACTCCGCTAACGGGTTTCACCAACCTGCTGCTGGGCGCACGGACGACGTTTGGTTCGGTGGCAAATCCTCCAAATGCGTATTCTGGATTGATGGATGAAACAGGCTTTTACAACCGGGCGCTTTCTTCGAATGAGATTGCCGGGATTTATCTGGCGGGCAGCGCGGGCAAATGTTTCACACCGGCGGCACCCGTCATCCTGACACAACCCCAAAGCCAGACGAACATAATCGGCGGGACGGTGAACTTCAGCGTGACGGCCAGCGGCACGCCGCCGTTGAGCTACCAGTGGAAGTTTGGCGGGACGAACATAGTGAACGCAACCAACACGATACTGACATTGAACAATGTCCAGTTGTCACAGGCGGGGAATTATTCCGTGACAGTGACCAACATCGCCGGCTCGACTAACAGTGCGAACGCGGTGTTGACGGTCAATGTGCCGCTAACCTGCACCACACCACCTTCGGGTTTGGTTTCCTGGTGGCGTGCGGAAGGAAATGCTTATGACAGTATCGGCGGCAACAGCGGGACTTCGACCAGCGGGGTCAGTTATACTAACGGCGAGGTGGGCCAGGCCTTTAATTTCAATGGCACCTCCACCCTGACGGTTGCCGATGCGCCGTCGCTGGATCCGACAAATGCACTGACGATTGAATATTGGGTTTACGCCCTTGCCCGCCCAGCACATACATGGTCCCAAAACGTGTTTACAAAAGACGGCGTGACTTCAAGCAGGCAGTATTTGCTGACCGTTGGTGATTCCCCTACTACATCGGGAGCGGGAGACTTTAGAGCGGTTATCGGTGTGACTTCAGGGCTTAAGATTCTTGATAGCCTTGCGGTCATTCAGTCTAACACATGGTATCATGTGGCTGAAACGTATGATGGAGCCGCGTTAAAGCTTTATGTGAACGGCAGCCTTGATTCACAGATGGCTGTGACGGGTCCGATTATCACGACGACCCAGCCGGTCCGCATTGGAGGAGATGCACCTGCAGGACCATATTATTTCAACGGCAGGGTTGACGAAATCAGCCTTTACAACCGTGCGCTTACATCGAATGAGATAGCGGCGATATACAATGCAGGCAGCGCGGGCAAATGCTTCACGCCGGTGGTGCCTGCCATCACGACCCAGCCGACGAACCAGACAATTCTGGCAGGTGGGACGGCCAGCTTTAGCGTAGCAGCCAGCGGGACGGCACCGTTGAGTTACCAGTGGCAATTCGGCGGGACGAACATCCTGAACGCGACCAATGCATTGTTGACGCTGACCAATGTGCAATTGTCGCAGGCTGGCAATTACTCCGTAGTTGTGTCCAATGTTGCCGGTTCGACCAATAGTGTGAACGCGTTGTTGACGGTCAATGTTCCGGTCTGCACACCAGCACCATCAGGGCTGGTGGCGTTGTGGCAAGCGGAAGGGAATGCCTATGACAGCATCGGCAACAACAACGGGACACCGGTCGGCGGCGTCAGCTACACCAATGGCGAGGTGGGTCAGGCATTCGTATTTAATGACACCAGCAGTTACATTCCGGTGCCGGCTTCACCAAGTTTAAATCTTGGAACCAACGGCGGGTTCACGATTGAAGGCTGGATCAAGCCGGACGCCTACACGGTCAGCGCCGCCAACGGTGCCGGCGCACCGATCATTGAATGGGATTCCGCGACGCAAGACGGTTTGGATTTGTGGGTATATAATGGTTCGCTTTTGGGCGGCATCAGAAATACGAATGGTGCCACCACCGTCACCCTGCAATCGTCCAGCGGCGTGTTCAACACGAACAGCATGCAGCATGTGGCGTTCACCTATGACAAGAGCAGCGGGTTGGGTGTGCTTTATCTCAATGGAGTCGTTGTTGCCACCAATAACTACGGCAGCGTAACGCCGCAGACGGCTTCTCCCGTGAATATTGGCCGGCGGACCGGCGAACCGTATTATGTCAATGCCACCTACGGTGGGTTGATTGACGAGTTGAGCCTTTACAGCCGTGCGCTTTCATCAAACGAGATAGCCACGATCTACAACGCGGGCAGCGGTGGCAAATGTTTCACGCCGGTGGCGCCTGCCATCACAACACAGCCGACGAACCAGACGGTGCTGGCAGGCGGAACTGCGACGTTCAATGTCACCGCCAGTGGCACGGCACCATTGGGTTATCAGTGGAAATTCGGCGGGACGAATATTTTGAATGCGACCAACACAATGTTGACGTTGAACAATGTCCAATTGTCGCAGGCTGGCAGTTATTCCGTGATGGTGTCCAACATCGCCGGTTCGACCAATAGTGTGAACGCGGTGCTGACCGTCAATGTGCCGGTTCCTGTTCCGGCGATCTACGCGTTCAATCCTGTTTCCGGAATGGCTGGCACACCGTTGACCATTACGGGCACGAATTTCAGCGCGGTGGCTGCCGGCAACGTTGTGTATTTCGGAGCGGTGCAGGCAACGGTTGCGTCGGCGAGCGCGACGAACTTGCTGGTGACGGTTCCTGTGAGTGCAACCTTTGCGCCAATTACGGTGACGGTCAATGGATTGACGGCCTACGCAAGTCAACCGTTCATGCCCACGTTTGCCGGTGACGGTTCGGGCATTGATACTTCCAGCTTTGCTCCACTTTTCAATTTGCAGGCCGGAAGCAGCAGCCCCGGGAAGACTGTGATAGCAGATATAGATGGCGACGGAAAACCAGACTTGATTGTGGCGTGCGGCGGCGGAGTTGTTTCCATCTATCGGAACATCAGCACCAACGGTTCAATGACGGCAGCTTCCTTTGCGCCGCGGGTTGATTTGGCGCCTCCCTCGGCAGGAGCCAACCCGTTCGATGTGGAAGTGGCGGACGTGGATGGCGACGGCAAGCTGGATATTGTCGTGTCAGATTTCAACACGGCTCAAGTTTCGGTCTATCGGAACAGCTGCACGCCGGGAAACATCAGTTCGAACCTGTTCACAAGGGTGGATTTTGCGACCGGAAATGAACCGCAGGGAATTGTTGTCAGGGATATTGATGGCGATGGCAAGCCGGACTTGTT
>PKZR01000254.1 GCA_003133815.1 Limisphaerales bacterium
CAAAATCTTAAGGGCATTAGCAACTGGTCGAAGGCCTCGTCGCAATGCTCTGAATGGTTTTAAAACCAGTGCCAACGGGAATGAGCTTTCCCGCTGTCTTTTAGAAACGGCGAACCACCATGCACACACGGCAAGAGACATCGCGCCGCCCAAGAAAAGCAATGTAATTTTGCATACGTCAATTCCGAATGAGTCAAACCTATATTGGAGATCAGGAAGTAGAACAGGAAGTATTTCATGGAGCATTTCGAACACGATCAATGCTGCCCACCAGAGAACACCCTTAGACGGCCAAGGTGATGCCTCTAACATACGTTTAACTTCCTGTTTATCTGCCCCCACGCACTGGGAACATTTCTTAATTCCTATAGCATGATTCCAAACGGTCAGCTTCTTGCCACACAGTTCACAGTTTTGGTCTGATATTACACCATCCTCCACATGAAATCAGGCCGGCGTAGTTCTGGAGCTTCGACAGTTGATGCGCTTGGTGTTGGAGCGCGGTTAATGGGAAAAACACGCACCACAAGTTTCGATGAGCCTGTGCATGAAGTGAGTGAGTTGGGAGAGGAGTTTACTGTCAATCATATTCTCTCCAACCGTCCCCACCGACAGATAGATTAATTGACTTCCACCATTCCTGCTTAAGTCCAGAAGCGATAGTTATTGGGATTGGACTTATAACAAGGTTGTTATTTATCCAAGTAGTGCATCGGAGCAACTGAATCTGAATGAATTCCTCATGGAGTATCGGGAAAACCGGAACAAGGTTGATCCGCCAAAATTCAGTAAAGCGGTGGAGTTATTCAAAACAAAATTGGCGAGCGATTCGACAATGAAGGACAGCAGCAAGGAATACCATTTTGGGTGTGTAATGAAGCTGGAACGGACATGATTTGCGCTTTGGGAACCGTCACCCGCATTGTCACATTGATGCTGCTTGGCGAGAAATTGTGCTCGACTTTTCCCGTTTTGAAATTCAGTTTTAGTTTATGCATCGTCCCGTCACCCGCCGCGACTTCATTAAAAAATCCACGCTGGTCGTCGGCACTAGCCTGACCACACCGCTATGGTTGTCCCGCGCGTTGGCCACCGGGGAAACGGCCGCCGCCGCACCCGCTGATGTTTCAAAACCGGCACCCCTCCTTCTGGACATGGTGCATAATAATCCTGGTGAAGCACCTTTTGTCACCCATTACAACGATCCCGCATTTCTCAAGCAGCTCGGTTATCAGACAAAAGTATATGAACTTTTTGAAAGCGCCCAGTTTGGAATTGACTGGTCTTCCTTGGATCCGGAAATTTTTGTAGCCGGTTCGCCCGAACGCGTCTGGGTGGATCAAAAGGCGGCGGAGTTGGACAAGCTTTATACGGCGGCGAAGCAAGCCGGTTTGTCGGTCTATTGCCAGACCGACATGATTGTCTTCCCCAAAAAACTGGTGGAGAAATTCAAGCTCACCAATTTCACGCACATTTCCGATCCGGTAACTCAAAAATATCTCCGCGCGGCGATCCAACAGATGTTCCGCCGATTCCCGCTACTGGACGGCTTGGTCGTGCGCATCGGCGAAACCTATTTGCAAGGCGCTCCGTATCACACCGGCGGTGTTGCCGATAAGACCAGCCCGGAAAAGACCATCATCCCGCTCATGAATCTACTGCGGGACGAAGTATGCACCAAGCTCGACAAGAAAGTGCTTTTTCGCGCCTGGGCCAGTTTCGACGAGTCGTTGCCGGCTTATCTGGCGGTGAGCAACGGCGTGGAACCGCATCCGAATCTGCTGATCTCTATCAAACATTGCGAAGGAGATTTTCATCGGGGCAACCCGTTCAGCCGGGTTCTGGGCGTCGGGCGGCATTTGCAGTTGGTCGAAGCCGAATGTCAGCGCGAATACGAGGGCAAAGGCGCCTATCCCAATTACATCGCCCACGGAGTCATCGAAGGCTTTGAAGAACACCACGGCGAGACCATCCGCAAAATCTGGTCCAATCCACTGATCGCCGGAATGTTCACCTGGAGCCGGGGCGGCGGTTGGAAAGGTCCTTACATCACAAACGAACTTTGGTGCGATTTGAATATCTATGTCCTTTCGCACTGGACGCAAAATACAAATCGGTCGGAGGCGGATATTTTTGATGATTATTGCACCAAAGTCCTCAAGTTGTCCGCAACGGATGCCGCCACGTTTCGCAAGCTGTGCCTGCTATCGGCGGATGCGGTTTATCGAGGCAAACGGGGCACCCACAACGAGATTTCGCCATGGTGGTCGCGTGATCAATACATGGGCCGTCCGCCGCTGCCCAACAATCCGGCGGACTTGCCCGAATTTCTCCGGCAGAAAGATGAAGCCGTTGCCATGTGGAAACAGATGATGGATTTTGCCGACAGCATCCATTTCCCGGATCCGGCGGTTCAGAAATATGTGCAAACCTCCTGTCGGTATGGCCACTACGTTTATCAGATCTACAGTGACGGTTTTCATCTCACAGCCTTGGGCAAAAATGGGGACAAGGTGCAGATAAAAACCCTGATTGATGATTATGATCAAACTTGGGCGGCGTATAAAAATCTTAAGGAAGACAATTCCTCATGTGCAACTCTCTACGTTGACAAAGGCTTTACGCAGAAACCCGGCAGCGAAGGCGTGGCGGGCATGGGAGCCATGGTTGATGAATTGAGGAAGATCATTTAACCGAAAGCGGACAATTTAATCAGCTTTGTCAGACCGCGTACGATCCGGCGCAGGCAAACAGAATCTCTTCGAAGCGCTGCCGGTCATGCATATTATCCCTAAGTCATGAACGAAATCGCGCTGGTGCTGGAATCCAGTGTGACGCGATGCGGCGTATCCTCATTGACAAAGCACGGCGCAAATCCCGTGCTCAAGCTGGCGGCGGTCACTCGCGTCTGGACATAGCAGATCTGGAACTTGCCGAGACAACGCCGGATGACAATCTTTTGCTCATTGACGAAGCCCTGAAAAATCTGGCGCAGGAAGACCCGGAACAGGCGCGGATTGTGGTGCTGAAATTTTTCGGCGGACTGACCAACGAGGAAGTGGCTGAAAATTGCGTTGGAAAAGTTAAAATCAAACAAGCCGAATCGTTTATAAATAGTGTAAGATTCGGGGGCAATCCAACCATTAAATATGTTGCACCCAGTAAATGAAAATGTGAGCGGCAGCGTGGGCAGGATACTCTCTGGCTTGGCGTAAATTCAGTGGTTTTCCGTTCTACGGCTCGTAGTGAAACCAATCGAAATCGGCTGTTCCCAAAGGTTGATTGGTTGCAAACACCGTGTTAAAGCTGAAAATTCCTGGACGTGCGCCCTTCCACCAACTGAACTGAAGTTTAACCGGCTCGCCGAAAGGAATGAACTGGCCGCCGTCAAGGCTGTAACTGAAATTGGCGATGCCATTTGTGATATCGGCACGCAACTGAACGTTTTGCGGGTCAATGGCCGGGCCTGCTGCTTCGTTGGTTGAGGTATAACAGGCGATCTGTTGCCTGCCCCCCGTTTGCATCACACCAATCCATCCTGACGGTTTTCCGAATAAGCATAAGCCGGCTCTTTGTCCATCTGCCATTTTGCGCGTATCCAGCGAGGTGGTGACAATCGAGACTGGGTCGGAAAGCATTTGAGTGAGTGTGTTGCGTGCGTGAAGCAACGAATCGGCTGGCAAAGCATTCAGCCTCAAATATCCGGGGCGTGACGTAAGCGACCATTTTGAATCATCGGGATTATGGTTCCATTGCCACTGCAAGCCGAGCTCGGATGAGTCGAATGTGTCGGAAGTTTGCGGAACTTGTGTGGCCGTTTCGGATCCGTTATCCGGCTTGGTCCACATCAAGACCGGCTGCCCGTTGGTTGCGCCACCCGATGGCTGGCCAATCACCGGCCAGTCATCAACCCATGTTACGGGTTCCAGCCAGAAAACACGTCCATAGGCGCCGCGCTCCTGAAAATGAACGAACCATGGTTGTCCGCCCGCAGTTTCCACATAAGCTCCCTGATGAGGTCCGTTGATGTCTGTGTCGCCTTGTGACAAAACTGTTCTGTGTTCGTATGGGCCGTAAATGTTCGTCGAACGCAAAACTTCCTGCCATCCGCGGGCCACTCCGCCTGCGGGCGCAAAGATGTAGTAATAGCCCCGCATCTTGTAAAGTTTTGGCCCTTCCAAAGTCGGCATTGTATCGCGGTCTTTCACAATGGTTGTGCCTTCATCCAGCAGATGGGTGCCATCAGCGCTCATTTTGTTCAGGATCAACGGCCCCGCCCCAAGCACGGAATGGATGAGATACGCTTTGCCATCATCGTCCCAAAATGGACAAGGATCTTCCCATCCGGCAATTTTTTTGACTTGGACCGGCGTGCTCCATGGCCCTGCAGCGGATTTTGCGGAACTCATAAAAATACCTTCCTGCGGTGTCGGGAAATAAACCCAAAATCGTCCACCATGATAACGGATGGCCGGCGCCCAGCAGCCTTTGCCATAACGGTCGCCATTGGTCAGGTCATAGGCCGGATCGAAGTCAAAACGATCATAGACATGGCCGATGATCCGCCAATTCACGAGGTCCTTGGATTCAAGGACCGGTATGCCAGGCATAAAATGAAAGCTGGATGAAACCATGTAAAAATCCGATCCAACGCGAATGACATCCGGGTCAGAATAATCTGCGAACAGCACAGGGTTTTTATACTGACCGTTGCCAAGGTCAGACTGCCATGCATGTGCAATCGGAGGAAGCACAGCGCAGTAAAAAAATGCAAGAGCGCCTGCTCGCCTGACTATCCGTTCAATTATGTTTTGAAATCGTTTCATTTATGCTGATCAACCCACATTCCACCGAAAAAATATTGAATAGGCAATGTCTTGTTAATTAAATCGCCATTAATGAAAACCTGGTCCGGTGGCCCGACAGATATTAGGAACAGGCGTTTCCACTAGCTTCAACCTTTTCCCTATAAGCAAACCATCACTCGAATATGCTAACCATTCCGGCTCAAAATGCCGGGCTCATGGGCCAATGATAAACACGCCCTTGATTTTGATTTTTAATCTCACTGAGGGTGTTGTTTGGTTTGGAGGGCTGGCTCTTGCCTTGGTGCCAACCCCGGACTAATTTTCATGCCATGAAATATCGTCGTTTTGGCCGGACAGGATTGAATATGCCCGTCATCTCCTGCGGCGGGATGCGTTACCAGTACAAGTGGCAGGATGTAGCCCCGCAGGATATTCCCCAGGCCAATCAGGAAAATCTCGAAGCGTGCATCCACCGTGCTCTTGAGCTGGGCATCAACCACATTGAGACCGCGCGCGGTTACGGGACGTCGGAAATGCAGCTCGGAGTGTTGCTGCCAAAATTGCCACGAGACAAAATAATTGTGCAGACCAAGGTCACACCGCGTACAACAGCAGAGGAATTTCTCAGGACGTTTGAAACATCAATGGACTATTTGAAGCTGGAGCATGTGGATTTGCTTTCGCTCCACGGCATCAACAACCGCCAGACTCTCGACTGGTCGCTGCAAAAAAACGGCTGCCTCGCCGCCGCCCGGAAATTGCAGAAGGAAGGCCGCTGCCGTTTCATCGGCTTTTCCACGCATGCCACCGCAGACATGATTCTTGAAGCGGTCAACACCGGCGAGTTCGATTATGTCAACCTCCACTGGTATTTTGTCAACGACTTGAACTGGGCCGCCGTGCAGGCCGCTCACCGGCATGACATGGGTGTGTTCATCATCAGCCCAAACGACAAAGGCGGCAAACTTTATGAGCCTGGGCAGAAGATCAAATCGCTTTGCTCACCCCTCACACCGATGCAATTCAACAATCTTTACTGCCTCAATCGCAAGGAGGTTCACACCTTGAGCTGTGGTGCCGCCAAACCGACGGATTTTGATGAGCACGTCGCCGCGCTGAAATTTTACGATGAGATTTCACAAACGATTGCGCCGGTTGAAAAACGGCTTCGTGCGGAAATGGAAACCGTTCTTGGTGCCGAATGGTGCACACGGTGGCCTGAAGGCTTGCCAAATTATTTGGACGTTCCCGGCCAGATCAACGTCTCGGAAATCCTGCGCCTCTGGACCTACGCCAAGCCGCTCGAACTCATGGCTTGGGGCAAGATGCGCTATAATCTGCTGGGGCAGGCAGACCACTGGTTTCCAGGCGAGAACGCAGCAAAAGCGCTTGAACTGGATATGAACGCCGCGTTGAACAACAGTCCTTTTGCGGATCGCATTCCGAAAATTCTCGAAGAATCGCACCGGATATTTTACGAAAAACCAGTAAAGCGTTTGAGCCAGGGCAGTTGATCCACTCGTATCAACGTCTTTTTTCAAGGTGGCCGTGCTTTAAATTAAACAAAAACGATTTTTGTCGTGGCCGCCTTTTCATCCCACCCGCGCGTCGGCTCGGCGGTGACGGATGAAATGTCCTTGATGGAAAGCTGACGGCCGCGCGTCTTCGGCGATTTCACCTCCACCTGCCCCGGCTCGCACGTCTGCTGCGAGATTTTCTGGTGCGGCGCGGGCTTGTAACGGACGTAGAGAATTTTCGGCGTTTCCGGCGCGAAAAATAAAATGCGTGATTTCTCCGGTATGCACAGATACGCCTTGTTCATGATTGTGCCGCCAAACGTGAACCGCTTCAGATAACTCGCGTTGCGATCCGTGTAGGCACAGGTAAAAACTTTTTCGCGGTCAGGCAGGCCGCAATAAAATAATTCCGGCCCGACGAATAATTTTTCCGGCAGCTCGCTGACCTTGTAAGTGCCGTCCTTGAACACGAGCAGGATTTTGTCGAACTTCGTGCATTCAAGTTTAAATTCCTCGCCCGAAACTTTGTAGCCGACGTAACCCGTCTCGCGGTCGTAGGCGACTTTGAACGCTTTGAACGCGACTTCTTTTACGTCTACCACTTCGTGGCGACTCGATTTCGTCGTNNGTGAGACCTTTCAGATTTTTGCGCGTCTCGTCGAGCTCGGCTTTCGTCTTCTCCATCTCCTCGCGGTGCTTGTTGATGTCGAAAAGCGAAATGCGGCGGATGCGGACCTGTAGCAGCTTTTCCACGTCCGCGTCCACGATGTCGCGGATGAGCTGTTTCTTGATCGGCTTGAAACCTTCATAAACACTGGCGAAAACCGCCTCATTCGTCTTGCACTTCTCAATCAGCTTGTAAATGCGCTCCTCGATGAAAATGCGTTCCAGCGTGCGGTAATGCAACTCGTCGAGCAGGTTCTTCTCTCGCAACTCCAGTTCGCGCTTGAGGATGGCGACAAGTTGATCCGTGTTCTCGCGGAGAATCTCCGACACCGTCAATTCTACCGGCCGGTTGTTCTTGATTACCACGATGCGGCTGGCGATGGACACCTCGCAATCCGTGAAGGCGTAGAGCGCATCAATCAACTTCTCCGCGTCCACGCCCGCGTGACAGCGGATTTCAATCTCCACATCTTCGGACGTAAAATCGTTGATGGACTTAACTTTTAACTTTCCTTTTTGCACCGCGTCTTCAATCGAAGCAATCAGCGATTCCGTCGTGGTCGTCGGCGGGATTTCCTTGATGACCACCGTGGATTCATCCTTCGTCTTGATCTTGGCGCGGACTTTCACCGAGCCTTTGCCGTCCTGATAATCGCGCGCGTCCATCAGGCCACCGGTCGCAAAATCCGGCAGGCACTTGAACGGCTGTTTCTTGAGGATGGCGATTTGCGCCTCCAGCAGCTCCGGAAAATTGTGCGGCAGGATGCGCGCACTCAAGCCGACCGCGATGCCTTCCGTGCCCAGCATCAAGTTAAGCGGCAATTTACACGGCAGCGTCACCGGCTCTTTGTTGCGCCCATCGTAGCTCGGAATAAAATCCGTGATGGCGTCATTGAAAACCTCCGTGCGCGCGAGTTCCGTCAGCCGGCACTCGATGTAGCGCGCCGCCGCCGCCGGATCGCCCGTGAAGATGTTGCCGAAATTTCCCTGGCCCTCGATGAGATACCGCTTGTTCGCCAGCACCACGAGTGCGTCGCCGATGGACGCGTCGCCGTGCGGATGATACTGCATCGTGTGACCGACAACGTTGGCCACCTTGATGAAGCGCCCGTCATCTTTTTCGTGCAGCGCCCAAAGAATGCGCCGCTGCACCGGCTTCAAGCCGTCCGCCAGATTCGGAATCGCGCGGTCCCGGATGACGTAGCTCGCGTAATCCAAAAACCCGCGATCCACGCGCGTGTGCAAACCGAAGCCGAGTTTTTTCGGATCAAACGGCTTGTGGACGATGCTCGTTTCGATGGCCTCAGCGACGACGTGATCCACGCCGTTGCCTTTTGCGTCGGCGGATTTTTTTTTGGTTTGTGCAGGCGCGATAGGTTGCACACCTTCGATTGGCAATTCTGGCTGACCGGAGTCTTTTTTACGTTTTGCTGACATCTTAAAAATTGAAAAAGTTTACTCCTCCACCGGCACAACGAGGCTGTCCATGATGTAATCTTTGCGCTCCGGCGTGTTCTTGCCCATGTAAAAATTAAAGATCGGCCCGGACTCAGCACGCGGCGCGTATTCGACCTTGCTCGTCCGCATTTCCTTCCCAATGAACTGCTGAAATTCTTTTGGCGAAATTTCACCGAGCCCCTTGAACCGCGTGATCTCCGGCTTGCCGCCGAGCTTCGCGGACGCGGCGTCGCGCTCAGCCTCACTGTAGCAATAAATCGTCTCGGCCTTGTTGCGCACGCGGAACAAGGGTGTTTCCAAAATGTAAACGTGCCCGTCGTGGACGAGTTGCTCGAAGAACTTGAAGAAATACGTGATCATCAGGTTGCGGATGTGCAAACCGTCCACGTCTGCGTCGGTCGCGAGGATGACCCTGTCGTAGCGCAGGCCCTCGGTGTTGTCCTCCACGTTGAGCGCCTGCATGAGATTATACATCTCGTCGTTTTTATACATCACATCGCGCTTGAGATCCCAAACGTTGAGCGGCTTGCCTTTCAGCACGAACACCGCCTGGTTGTTCACGTCGCGGCAGCTCGTGATGGAACCGGCGGCGGACTGACCTTCGCAGATAAAGACCATCGTGCCCTTGCCCTTTTCCTTCTTTTTGTCGAAATGATTCTTGCAATCCTTCAACTGCGGAATGCGCAGCGTGATGGACTTCGCCCGTTCGCGCGCGAGCTTTTTCACGTTCTGCAATTCCTTGCGCAATTCCTGCGTGTCCTTGACCTTCGCCATGATCGTCTCGGCGATCTGTTTGTTGCGCTGGAAAAAATGCAGCAGTTCTTCGCGCACATTGTTCACGAGTTCGGTGCGGATTTCCGTGTTGCCCAATTTGTTCTTCGTCTGCGACTCGAAGACCGGGTCTTTCAGCCGGATGGCCACGGCGCCAACCATGCACTCGCGCACGTCGTCGCCTTCGTATTTGGTGTTGCCGTATTCGTTGACCGCCTTCAGCAAACCTTCGCGGAAGGCGCTGAGATGCGTGCCGCCGTCGCTGGTGTATTGGCCGTTGACGAACGAGTAAAACGTCTCGCCATAGCGCGAATTGCTGTGCGTGAAGCAAAACTCCAGCGTCTTGCCCGCGTAATGCAGCGGCGCATAAATCGGCTCGCTGCCATCGCTCGCGATATCTTCCATCACCAAGTCCATCAGGCCATGCCGCGACTGGAATACTTTCGGCTCGGCCAGTTCCGGCGTCTTGAGGATGAGCTTCAGCCCGGTGTTGAGATAACTGTAATGCCGCAGCCGGCGCTCGATGTGTTCGAGGCGGAACGCGCTCTCTTTAAAAATGCTTTCGTCCGGCTCAAACTCAATCAATGTGCCGTTCGGCTCCTTTGTCTTGCCGGAATCTTCTTTTTTTAATTTCCCGATTTTGAAGCTCGCCTCGGCGAACTCGCCGTCGCGATGGCTGCGGACGAAGAAGTTTTTCGACAGCGCGTTGACTGCTTTCGTGCCGACGCCGTTGAGGCCGACGCTGAATTGAAAGACCTCGTCATTGTATTTCGCGCCGGTGTTGATCTTGGAAACGCAGTCCACCACCTTGCCCAGCGGGATGCCGCGGCCGTAATCGCGCACCGCCACGCGGTTGCCTTCGATGTTGATCGCGACCTCCTTGCCGTGGCCCATGATGTATTCGTCAATCGCGTTGTCCACGACCTCTTTCAGCAGGACATAGCAGCCGTCGTCGGGATGCGCGCCGGTGCCGATGCGCCCGATATACATGCCGGTGCGCAGCCGGATGTGCTCCAGCGAGGACAGCGTCTTGATCTTGCTCTCGTCGTAAATCGGTGTTTGTTTTTCAGCCATAGAAAATTGTGCGGCGGAGAAGATGCGGCAAACGCGGTGCGATTGAAAACAACAAATTAAAACGCCTTCTTGACGGTCTCTTGGCAGGAATGCAAAATCGCTTGTGTTTATGGTGTCACGATGCAGATTTACGCAGGGTTACGAATGCCTCCAGTTTGGTTTCGAACCTCCGTTGGCATTCGTGGTTCAATGACAATCCCAAACGGTTGATCGAGCATCACGCCAACTGGAAAAAGTACCTCGCCAAATCCAACAACCATGAGTTTCAAAACTTTTGAAAAACAGACGCAAGGCGTTCAATTGCTGCAACGCTCGCTTGCCCGTGGAAGGCTCGGCCATGCCTATTTGTTTTCCGGCGATACGCTGGAGCATTTGGAATCGCTCGCCCGCACTTTGGCAAAAACTTTGAACTGCCAGAATCCGGTTAAAGCCAAGGGCGCAGCGACCGATTGCTGTGACGAATGCTTGAGCTGCCGGAAAATAGAAAGCAGCACTCATCCTGACATTCATTGGGCGAGGCCCGAATCCAAATCGCGCGTCATCACGATTGACCAGACGCGGGAATTGATGCAGCAAATTCAACTCAAGCCAGCCGAAGCCGAACACAAAGTCGCAATTATTGCAGCAGCCGACCGATTGAACCCGCAGGCCGCAAACGCCTTTCTCAAAACACTTGAAGAACCACCTGCCAAGTCCGTCTTGATTCTGCTTTCAACCGAACCGCAACGGCTTTTAGAAACAATCTTGTCTCGTTGCCTGCGCCTGAATTTTTCAGGCGAGGGCAAGCGTGAATTAAACCCAGCCGAAGCCGACTGGCTGGAAAAATTCGGCGGGCTTGCCGCCTCCGAACAAAAAAGCCTGCTTGGCCGTTACCGTTTGCTCGACGTTCTGCTGCAAAAACTCGCCGAAATCCGTTCGCAGGTTGATGAAAAACTTGCCGCCGTTTCGCCGCTCGAAAAATACGGCGAAGTGGAAAAAGATTTGCGCGAGAAATGGGAGGACGAACTTGCCGCCGCGATTGAATCTGAATATCGCCGTCGCCGCGCCGATCTGCTTTTGCTCCTGCAATGGTGGCTGCGCGATGTTTGGTTGCATTCGCTCACCGCAGGAAATGATCTGCTCAATTTTCCAAAAGTTCCCGGTGCGGAAACCATCGCCAAACGAATTTCGCCGCGACAAGCCCTGCAAAATCTGCAAACACTTGAACAAACCCAACGGTTGCTTCACACAAACGTGCAGGAAGCCCTTGCACTCGAAGTCGGCTTGTTAAAACTACATTTTTGACAATCCCGCAAACTTGGGCAAAACGTCTACTAACGAATAAACGGACATATTTCAGGCGGCTTTCGCACCGAACTTGCAAATTCTGCCAATTCCAGCTTTAATCGTGCAGGATGTTGCGACTGACCTGCCTTTTCCTAATCTTCGAACTTGCGCTGGCCGACCGGATTGCCGCTGGCGCGGAATCCGCCGAGGTCAATCTGGATTATGTGGCGCAGCGGGCTCTTGAACGCGCGCAAAAGCCGTTTCATTCGCCGCGCGCCGATTTGCCCAAGGTTTTGCGTCAGGACAATCTTGATTATGACAAATATCGAGAAATCCGCTTCCGCCGCGACCACGCATTATGGACTGAGGATGACCTGCCATTCCGCATCGAGTTTTTTCATCCGGGCTACATTTATCAGGAACCGATCCGTGTGAACGAGTTCACGGCGTCGCATGTGCAGCCGATCCGCTTCGTGCAGGAATTTTTCGACTATGGCAAACTGGACATCGCAAATCAGATTCCATCAAAAACCGGTTATGCCGGATTCCGCATTTTGTATCCGTTGAACCAGACGAATCAACTGGACGAACTCGGCGCATTTCTGGGCGCCAGCTATTTCCGGCTGCTTGGCAAAGACCAGCGCTACGGCCTCTCCGCGCGAGGGCTGGCGCTGAACTGCGGCGAATCGGACCGCCCCGAGGAATTTCCCATCTTCACCGACTGGTGGCTAGGCAAGCCGCAGCCGGGAGACGCGTCTCTGACTTTGTTCGCGATCCTGGATTCGGTCAGTTGCACAGGTGCCTATGAATTTCACATTTATCCAGGCGAGACGACGTTGGTCGACATTGACGCGGTCATTTATCTGCGCGAACAAAAGGAAATTCTGGCCGTAAAAACCAACGCCGAACCGGTCAAGACCATCTGCCTGGCGCCGCTGACGAGCATGTTCTGGTTCGGGAAAAATTCAGAGCGCAAGTTCGACGATTATCGTTCCGAAGTCCACGACAGCGACGGCCTGCTGGTGAAAATGGGCAGCGGCGAGACGCTCTGGCGTCCGCTCGACAATCCATCGGTGATGCGCCACCAGATTTTTTACGCGCCAAACATCAAGGGTTTTGGATTGTTGCAGCGCGAACGTTCTTTCGAGGCTTATCAGGACAGTTTTAATTTTTACCACCTTGAACCAAGTGTTTGGGTCGAGCCGCACGGTACCAATTGGAATAACGGCGATTTGCACCTGGTGGAATTGAGCACTGATTATGAAGGTCTGGACAACATCGTCGCTTTTTGGGATCCGAAAAACAAACCCCCGCCGTTGCAGCCGTTTCGCTTCAGTTATACGCTCAGATGGCAAAGCCGCGACGCAGACATAAAACTTTCCGAAAACCGGGTGGTTTCCACGCGTATCGGCCTCGACCTTGAGCAAAATTGCGCGGATTGCCGGCAGATAGTGATTGATTTCACCGGACCCAAACTGGACGCCATTCCTGAGAATGCCCCTGAAAATGAGTGGCCCCAAGCCATCGCCAATTGCAGCACAAACGCGGTGATCTTGAACGACCAGATCGCCCCAAACCCCGATTTGAAAACGTGGCGCGTGATTTTGAAAATGCAGACCAAGCCCGGCAACGTTGATCCCGTTGACCTGCGCTGCACCCTGCAAAAAGGCACGAACATCCTGAGCGAAACTTGGACCTATCAATGGAGTCCGCCTTGAATGCCGCGATTTTGCCCGACGCCTCCGGCCGGCTCGCCGGACGCCCGCTCGAAGAATGGAATGGCGCCTATGCGAAAGTGGAAAATTATTTCCACGCACTCCGCATCCGTAACAAGGTGCTTCTGGGAGACCTCGTCCTGCGCGTGCTCGAACGCGCACAGCGCCGCGCACCCGCCGAGCCGGACCGATCTGCCACGCAGATCGCCGCCGAGGAAATGGAGCGCATTGTAACCGAATGGTTCTCAGAGGTTCTTCAATCGCCGCCAACGAAAGCAGACAACTCGCTGTCCACGCGCGGACGTCTCGCACTGTTGCTTGCCGACATGCCGGGGAGATGGCAGGAACAATTCCTGCGCCCGGGTCCGTGGCCGGAGGAATTCACCAGCGCCATGCGCGAAGCTTTTTTGCGCGCCGGGCCGGATTTCCAGATTTCGAAAATGGCGCCCCGCCCGCTCGACCTCGGCCCCATCACGACGCTCACCAACTTGGGGAGGTTTCCGTATTTCCGCATGGCTCTGATCTGGGTGCTGTTTGCCCTGATGTTAATCGTGGTTTTTATTCTGACCCACTAAAGCCATGCCTGAAAAACCGCCACAGGTTCAAGTGACGTCCGTGCCGCGCGTCCAACGCGGCTGGCGGCTCTTCGTTTTTTATTCGTCCGCATTGCTGCTCACCGGCGTGGTTTCACTTCTGTTTGCGGATTTGCTCTGGCGCACCGGCTGGTCGGCATCGCGCACCGTACTGCTAGTCCTGTTTGTGATTTTATTTTTGCTTGCCGCCGTTGGCTGCATGCACGGCGTATATGGATTTTTTTTGCGGACGTTCGGCGACCGCTGCCGAATCACGAACCTGAAAAATTATCTCGGTCAAAATATTGACGGCATCAGCACTGCGGTCGTTTTTCCGATTTACAACGAAGACAGCGTGCGTGTTTATGAGGGCCTGCGTGCGACATATGAATCGCTTGTCAAAACCGGCCACCTCGACCGTTTTGACTTTTTCATCTTGAGCGATTCAACCGACCCGGACAAATGGATCGAGGAAGAACGCCGTTGGTTTGATTTAATCCGCGAACTCGACGCACTCGGCAAAATTTACTACCGCCGCCGTCTCGACAACGAAAGCCGCAAGAGCGGAAATATCCGCGACTTCCTCAGTGCATGGGGCCGCCGTTACCGCTACTTCATGGTCTGTGACGCCGACAGCATCATGCGCGGCGAGACGCTCGTGAGCTTGGTGAAGCTGATGGAAGTGCATCCGACCACCGGCCTGATCCAGACGGTTCCTGCAATCGTCAACGCGGAAAGCTTGTTCGGCCGCACCCAGCAGTTCGCCAACCGCCTTTATGCGCCTGTTTTCATCGCCGGCTTGAATTACTGGGCGCTTGACCTTGGAAATTATTGGGGCCACAACGCCATCATCCGCACCGAGCCGTTCATGCAATTCTGCGATCTGCCTCAACTCCCTGGACAAAAACCGTTTGGCGGCCAGATTTTGAGCCATGATTTTGTCGAGGCCGCGCTTATGTCGCGCGAAAACTGGGAGGTCTGGTTTGCCTATGATCTCGAAGGCAGCTACGAGGAAACGCCGCAGGCGATGATTGAAAACGCCCAACGAGAACGCCGCTGGTGCCAGGGCAATTTGCAGCATTCGCTGGTGCTGTTCGCAAAAGGACTTCGCGGCGTAAGCCGGCTGCATTTGATTCTGGGAATCTTCGGTTATCTTGCCGGCCCGCTGTGGCTGGCTTTCCTGCTCACGTTCAACTTCATATACACCTACCAAAAACACACCGGCCTCTCGGACATCACCGTGCAGGCATTCACGCCATATTTGAGCGCCTTGAGCGGCACGGCGCACGCGCTGCTGATCTTCCTGATTTGCATGGTTGTCATCATGCTGCCAAAATTTCTCGCGCTCATTGACCTCGCAAATGACTGGCCACGCCGCCGCGAGTTCGGCGGCCTGGCGCGCGCGACGACAAGCGTTGTCGCTGAAACTGTTTTTTCCACGCTGCATGCACCGCTGCTGATGCTCTGGCACACGCGATTCGTCGTTACAAACATTCTCGGCATCAGCGTCGGCTGGGCGACCCAGAAACGCTCCGCCGAAGGCACGACCTGGTTGTTTGCCCTTCAAAGGCATTGGGGTCACACACTCATCGGATTGGTCTGGGGCGCTTTGATGTGGCAGTTTGAACCGGCATTGTTCTGGTGGTTCACCCCGGTGCTGGCGGGCATGGTGCTTTCCATCCCATTGAGCGTGCTCACGAGCCGCCGCCGTCTGGGCGCACGAGCACGCAGCGCCGGATTGTTTCTCACGCCGGAAGAAATCAAACTGCCGGACGAACTGCTTTCGTTGCGGTCGAACATGAAGATCCACGAGTTGACCGACGACGCGACGCCATCCCGCGCGCACGCCGGGCTGGCCGAGGTCGTCCTCGACCCTTATGTCAACGCCATCCACGTCTCACTGTTGCGCGAGAAGCAGTTGAATCCGGTTTATGCCGAGCAATTCACAAAGTTTGGAGCCGGCAGCGACCGCGTGCAAAAGCTCGGCGAAAAACTGCTGGCAGAAGGCCCGGAAAAATTAAGCGCGTCCGAAAGGATGCTGGTCATGTCCGACCAGCGCGTGCTGGTCTGGCTGCACCAGCAGGCCTGGCAACGACCGGGCGAAACGCTCACGCCCTGGTGGCGTGCGGCAATTCTGGAATACAGCCGCCGGGATTGAAACCGGGACATGCGGGCAGTTAGCCGGACGATGCGGGCAACGTGGGAGCCGGTTCGGGAGCAGCGTCGGACGGGTCGGGACAAAAATCATTCCGCGCGGGAAAACTGTCGGAACCTCCGGGAACCGTGACGGACGATGTTGGGACCACAACGGACGATGTTGCCGGCGTGATGACAGAACGCGGATTCCTGCAAATCGGCGCCGGCAGCGCGACGGACGACCTTGGAACCGCACCGGACCACCTTGGGATGCCGACGGGCGATGCGGGAACCGCGACGGATCCTGCGGGAAAGCCGACGGACGATGGTGGGATCGTGATGGATGAGCGTGGCGTTCGGCAAATTGGATTGGGAAGCGTGACGGACGATCCCGGAAGGGTGCCGGATGACAGTGTGACCGCTACAGACGGCTGGGGATTCATATCCATTCGACCGGGAATGGGGGCGGACGATACGGGAAGCGCGTCGGATGACCGGGAAAGGGGGGAATTGGCCGGGAACCGCACCGGACAGCCAATAAAATCTCAAAAACGACCGAAATGCCGGGTTAGACGGTAGTATCCGGGTAGTATCCGAAAGTTTGTGTTTGGGTCGGGTTATTTTTTGATCCTCCAAACGAATCCCAGCTTGTTCAGGATGCGGATGCGATCAGGCGGCACCTCACCCCGGTGGTGATCGGCGCGCAAATTGGCCACCCAGACACCGAGACCGCGCCGGCGGCTCCGCAGTTGTGGCACCCGGCAATGACCGTGCCGTGCCTTGAATGCCTTGAGCGCATCCACATTGCGCCGCCAGCGGGCATCATTGAACACCCCGACAGGACCGGGCTTCACCCACTCAAAACCGATGGCGTCCAGCCGTTGAATCTTGCCGCTGTCCAGCTTGCCAAGCCGGCGGTGCTTGCGCTGCATATAAACCCATTGCCCAAAGGCGTCGCCGCTGGGTACGTTGCAGTGGCCGTGCTTTTTTTGAAACTTGACCAGCCGCTCATGCTGGGCGTGCCAGCGCGGATCCACCGGCCCAAAATCAAAGCCCGTCATTTTCAAACGGCGGACACGTCTGGCCGCCATGCCGCCGATGTTATGCAGATGCCGCTGCCGGGCCACCCAGCCGCCGAGTCCGCACGGCTCATTCCAATCGCGCGGCACCAGCGTGTGTCCATGCCGCCGATGGAAGGCGGCCAGTCCCGCCAGCATTTTATCCCAATGCGTTTCCAGGGGCTTGAAGGCAACGCCCAGGGCCAGCAACCTTTGCCGGCGCCTCCCCGGCAATGTTCCCCGCAACGCCCACTCCCGTTGCAGGCTCACCCAGTTGCCAAACCGCCGGTCGGCGGCGTAACGGGTCGGCACCCGGCAATGACCGTGTTTGCGCCGGTAGGCCGACAGCCGCTGGAACATCATTTCCCAGATGGCATTTTGTGCAGTGGTTGCGCTCACAGGCGGGTTGATTATGGATTGCCCAAAAGTTACTGCTCGAAACGCGCTTTGGCCGCCGCCCGCTCCCCACCGGCGGAGGAACGCAGCCGACGCGCCTCCGTCCGGAGGCGCGTCACTTCGGCCAGCATTTCGGCGCGGTTCACAAATTCGCGGTGGCCGCTTTCACGGCCTCATAATTCTTGTCCAGTTCCGGCTGCAACAGAATCAGCGCGGCGATGCGGCGGGCCATGTGCGTGACCTCGCGCGCCTCGTCTGGCGTGAGCGCGCGCCCCAGCAGTTCAAATTCCCGGTAGCTCAACCATTTCTTGATGACCTGATAACCGCCGATGGTGTAGTCCCAGACTTTTTCCGGCACGTTTTGCCAGCAGGCGGCTTCATTCAGGAAAATGTCGTGGGTGGCGGAGCCAAGGTAGGGCGCGTCACTCCGTGCGCGCCGTTCTTCGCCAACCCGAACGCTCTCGTTGCAATCGGCGGCGGGCAGAGGACTGCCCGCCCTACCTGCTGCCTCGTCCGCCGTGAACGCGCGCGTGGCCAGTTTGCCTTTGCCGGGCATCGTCACGCCGCCTTGTCCCGCGTGGCCCCAGCCGGCGGTGAGGGAAAGATTTTTCGTCGAGGACAAGACGGCAATCGTTTTCAATTCCGCGCGCACATTTCCATTGGCAACGCCGGTCAACAAAGTTTCTGTGTCGAACAACGCAGCGACTTGTTTGCCCAATTCGGCGGATGCCAATAATGCTTCGCGCGATTTTGGCAAGGGCACGCGCGGCCAGTCCTGCCGCAAAGCGCCGGAATTTTCCGCGCGATACTCCGGCGCATGAAGAACGGCAAGCGTGTGGTAAAACAAGGTGTCTGGTTTGACGCGCAAACCGGCGGAGTAAGCCGCCGCCTTGTCGGACAGATTGGGTTTGATCGCGGTTTTGGATTTTCCACCGCCGCCATCGCTGCGCGGAGAAAACAAGTCGGGCGTTTCACGCAAAGCTGACACCGACAAATCAAAATTCTCACGCAACAAAAGCGGGAAGCAACTTGCACCACGATCCATCAAATCCAGACAACCAATGCTGCTGAGAGCTTGCGGCTGCGACCATTCGCGCCGTGGCTTTTGTTGGGTAACCAAATAAACATTGCCGTCAAAAACTTGCAGGAAATACTCCGTGCGCTTCTCGTCGAGTAGTTTTGTCTCCGGTTCCCAATAAAGCCAACGGACATCAAACGGCCGGTAGCAATACCGCATGACATTCTTTTTCAGGAAGCCGCGCTTGCGGAGTTCATCTCGGACAAGTTTCGCTTTGAAGCGCGGAGTGTTTTCCATCATGCCGGGCGCGATGCGATTCATTTCCTCGTGGCTGACTTCGGGGTCAAAGTATTTTTCCAGCCGTTTGACGAGCGCATTCTTTTCCACGTCCACCAGAAAATTGTCGCGGCTGGTTTTCACGCCTGGAAACGAAACGGGAAACAGTTCCGTTAGCAGCGGCCATTTGAAATAGCCTGTCTCTGTCTGCATCGGCAGAAATGGCAGGCCGACTTCCAGCGGCGGTTTCAGCCGCGAGTATATTTTCTTCGTCGGTTCATTGAGCGTGGCCAGCAATTCCCCGCGCTTGTCCTTGCCCCACAAATGGCGGAATTGAATTTCCGTGGGGAGCGCACGCGTCTCGCGTGCGGGTTCGGGCGTCGCGCCCGAACCATCGTCCTTCATGCTAATGGTTTCACGAGGTTTTCGGCGCGACGCCGAAAACGGCACGCCAGAGGCGTGCGCTCCCCGTTTCACCAGCGTCGCAATCGCCGTGCCGACTTGAATGCCTTCGCGATTGGATTCAGTGGAAAACACGCTGGGGTCGGGATTGCCTTCGGGCGTAAGCTTGCCGGTCTTGAACTTGTCGCCGTTCAAGCAATCCACGGTGATGGAATCAAACACCTCCAGATATTTCTCGCGCATTCCGGTGAACGATAAACCGTCGAGCCACGAATAATTGGAGATGAAACTGATGATGCCTTCGCCGGATTTTTCCACGATGCGACGCTCAGCCATGCGGAAGAAGCGGATATACAAATCATTCAAGCCCTGACCCTGCGGCGCGGCGGCGCGCTTGGTGGTGCGGTAGGCATTGCTCAAATCCCGTTCCTCTTCCACGGCCAGGCCCGCGTAGCCGTTGTAAGGCGGATTGCCGAGAATGACGATGATCTTCTTCTCCTGCTTGATGCCGTCCGCCGCTTCCTTTTCCTGTTTGAATTCAGGAATGGCAAACGTAAGTTGTTTCTTCGCTTCTTCCGACGGCGGCTCCCAACCGGTAAGCGCGTTGGTCAGATAAATGGCGGCGCGTTCGTTCTTGGCATCGTCCAGCGGCACGGCGAGATTTTGCAGGAGCAAACCCATTTGCAAATGCGCCACGACGAACGGCGCGGGCAGGAGTTCAAAACCGAAGATGCGTTCTTGGGCAGCTTGCTTAATTGTTAGTTCCGCCAACGCACCTTCACCTTTTTCGTTCTTGAGAGTTTGCGCAATGACTCGCAGCACCTCGACGAGATACGCGCCGGTGCCGCAGCAGGGGTCGAGCACGAACACGCGCGGGTCGGCGAGGCCGTCGGGAATGTCCAGTTCCTCGCGCAACGCGGCGTCCACGCGGGCGACCTGATACTGCACAATCTCCGGCGGCGTATACCACACGCCGAGCTGCTTGCGCAGTTCGGGGTCGAAGGCTTCCAGAAACGGCTCGTAAAAATACTGGACGGCGTGGGATTCCAGAAATTTTTCAAAGAACGCGGCGCGGTCCACGCGGTTGAGCGCGGCGGCGGTCCAGTCGAGCACTTCAACCAAATCAAGTTTGCCGAGTTTCTCCGGGTCTGCGACTTGATAGAACAGCGCCTTGATCATCGGCACATGCAGCGTCCACGCGGCGGAGCGCCAGTCGAATTGGGGAGCACCCGCCTCCGGCGGGTGGTTTTCGGCGTCGCGCCGAAAACTTCGTGAGGCTGACTTTCCGGCAGCAGAAATATCAGTTGGCCGAGAATCCGGCGGGACGCCGGATTCGACCCGCGAGACGCGGGTGCTCCCCTGCTGTTTATGCCAGAGCACCCATGCGGAGAACACGCCGTAGAATAAAGTTTGAACGAGCGTGGAACGAAAGAAGTGTTCGCCCTTCTCGGCCTCGAATTTCATGCCGAGCGCTTCTTCCAACGCGCCACGGACGTCGGCCAGCGCCGGAAGATTGCCCGCGCCCTCGACGCGCGCCCGGGCGTCGCGCGCATACGAGGCGAGGAAAAACGCCACGTCTTTGGGATTGTTTAATGGCGCGGCATGGAGCATCACGCGCCTGAGGTATTCAAAAAAGCGTTCGCCCAAATCACCGGCGGCTTTGCGCGGTTGCGCGGCGACGACCCAAAATGATTTTTCGTCCGGCGCGAGTTGAAAGGATTCAAGCCGGATGGGTTTGCCGTTCTCGCCGCGTTTCAGCAGTAGAAAGCTGCGGTAATTTGTCAGCAGGACGAGTCCGTAGTGCGCGAGATATTCTTTGACCTGTGGCGTTTCGGCGATGTCGTCAATTTCATCGCAGGCGGATTTCACTTCGATGACGCCGCGAGCGGGTTTCTGGTCAATGAAGGATTCCTCCTCGTTCCGGTTCTTCAACTGGTCGGGCGTGAACA
>PKZR01000328.1 GCA_003133815.1 Limisphaerales bacterium
GAACCCAAAATGAGCAAATTAAGATCCGCACCACCCGGTCGCCCCCTCCTAAAAAGACTTTTTGAAGTTCGCCGACGCGGTCGACGCCTGTTTTAAGGAGTCTCGGGGCTTGTTCGACGTGGTCGACGCCTTCCAAAAAGAGTTTTTGAACCCTCTCGACGTGGTCGACGGCTATTTTAAGGAGCTTTGGGGCTAGCTCGACGTCGTCGATGCCATCCAAAAGGAGTTTTTGTTGGTTGAAAGCGGCGGCGCGCACGGAGTGACGCGCCCCACCACGAAGGTTTCTTTTGAGAATTAATCAGGCCGTCCGTGTTCCGTCAGCTTTCATCGTGTGGCGGATGTCCTGGGCTTCGCAGAGGTAAACGACTTCCTCGGCGATGTTCTTGGCGTGGTCGGCGATGCGTTCGAGGCTTTTGGCGGCGACGATCCAATGCAGGCAGCGCCCGATGGTGTCTGGGTTTTCCATCATGTGCTGGGCGAGGATTCCATGAACCTGCTTGTTGAGCGCGTCCACTTCCTTGTCGCGCGGGATGATGGCGCGTGCGGCGACGGAATCGCGCTGCACAAAGGAGTCGAGCGAGTCCTTGACCATGGCGAGGGCGAGGGTGGCCATGCGCGGGAGGTCGAGGTTGATCTTGACGGGCGGTTCCTGGGCCAGGTCGCGGGAGCGCTTGGCGATCTTGGTGGCCTCGTCGCCGATGCGCTCGAGGTTCTGGGAAATTTTCATGGCCACGGTCACTAGGCGCAGGTTGCTGGCCAGCGGCGCCTTGGTCAAAAGCAGGATGGCCATCTCGTCGATCTCAATCTCGAACTTGTCGATGAGGTCGTCGTCCGCCCTGACCCGGACGGCGAGGTCGCGGTTGCGTTGCATGAGGGATTGCACGGACTGGTTGACGGCGGTTTCGGCATGGCTGGCCATCGTCAGCAATTTCTGGCGCAACTCGTCCAATCCCATTTCAAAATGATTATCCATATGTCTCCGGGCGAAAACCTAGCTCAACCGAACCGTCCTGTCACATAATCTTCCGTCTGTTTCTTCGACGGGCTGGTGAAAATCTTCTTCGTGGTGTCAAATTCAACCAGTTCGCCGATGTAAAAGAACGCGGTGTAATCCGACACGCGCGCCGCCTGCTGCATGTTGTGAGTGACGATGACGATGGTGTAATCCTTTTTCAATTGCAGGATCAAGTCCTCAATTTTCGACGTGGCCAGAGGGTCGAGGGCGGAGGCGGGTTCGTCCATCAGCAGCACTTCCGGCTGCACGGCCAGCGCGCGCGCGATGCACAGTCGCTGCTGCTGGCCACCGGAGAGGCTGATGGCGGGCGCGTGCAGGCGGTCCTTCACCTCGTCCCACAGCGCGGACATCCGCAGCGATTCCTCGGTGCGCTCGTTGAGGATTTTTTTGTCGCGGATGCCGTTCAACCGGAGTCCGACCGTGACGTTCTCGGAAATGGTCATGGTGGGGAACGGGTTTGATTTCTGGAAGACCATCCCGACGCGGCGGCGCACGACGACCGGCTCGACGTTGCGCGAATAGATGTCGTCGCCGAACAGCTTGATTTCGCCTTCCATGCGGGCCTCGGGGTTCAGCTCGTGCATCCGGTTGAGCGCGCGGAGGAAGGTGGACTTCCCACAGCCGCTCGGCCCGATGATGGCGGTGACGGCCTTGGCCTTCACGTCGAGCGAAACATTTTTCACTGCGGCGCGGTCGCCGAAAAAAACCGAAAGATTTCGGACGACCAGAGCCGGAACAGAGGCGGATATTGAGTTATGTGTGGCAGGCGATTGCATTTCAATTGAATTGGCGTTTAATAACCTCTGTTCGAATCCGGCTGAACCGGTCGCGCGTCAAAAAGCGCACGCCGGCGTTGATGGCGAGCACGAGCAGCAGCAGCACCAGCGCGCCCGCCCACGCCTGCCGGTGCCAGTCGTCATAGGGTGAAATGGCGTAGGCGAAAATCTGCAGCGGCATGGCGGCGATGGGTTCGGTGAGTTTGTGCGCCCAGTGTTCGTTGCCAAGCGCGGTGAAGAGCAGGGGGGCGGTCTCGCCGGCGACGCGCGCGAGCGCGAGCAAAACGCCGGTGACGATACCTTTCAGCGCGGTGCGGAGGACGATCTGCACGATGGTTTTCCATTTGGAGATTCCCAGCGCGAACGAGGCTTCGCGGTAGCCGCCCGGCACGAGCTGCAACACCTCCTCGGTCGTGCGCATCACGAGCGGAATCATCATCATGCCGAGCACGACGCCGCCAGCGAGCGCGGAAAATCCGTGCATCGGGACGACCATGAGCGCGTAAACGACGATGCCCCAGGTGATGGACGGCACGCCGTTCAAGATGTCGGCGGCAAAGCGGATCCACCAGTTCAATTTTGTGCCGCCGTATTCGGAAAGGTAAACGCCGCCGAGCACTCCCACCGGCACTCCGATGACCGCGGCCTGCGCGAGCAGGATAAACGTCCCTACAATGGCATTGCCCATGCCGCCGCCGACCTCGCCGACGGGTTTGGGCAGTTGCGTGAAGAAGGCGAGATTGATGGAGCTGAAACCTTCCTTGATCAAATGATAAAACACGAGCAGCAAAGGCGTGACGACCAGAATGGCGCACGTGAACGTGAGCGTCTGCATGAACGAGTTCTTGAACTTGCGCCAGTTGTGGTTCGGGGCGGTCATGTCAATGTTGCGGCTTGACGCTCGGTCCGGCGAAAGTTTTCAGCAGCAGTTGCGCGACGATGTTGACGAGCACGGTAACGCCGAGGAGTACAAAGCCGATCTCAAACAGCGCGCTGGGATACAAATCGCCGGTGGCCTCGTTGAATTCGTTCGCGATGACGCTGGCGAGCGTGTAGCCGGGGGCGAACAACGACTTGACGATCTGCGGCGTGTTGCCGATGACCATCGTGACGGCCATCGTCTCGCCGAGCGCGCGACCGAGCCCCAGGATGACCGCGCCGAAGAGCCCCTTTTTCGCGTAGCTCAAAACGGCGATGCGCGTGACTTCCCAGCGTGTCGCTCCGAGAGCGTAGGCGGCCTCGCGTTGCAGGCCGGGAACGGAGCGCAAAATTTCGCGCGCGACGGAAGTGATGATGGGGATGATCATGATGGCGACGATGATGCCGCCGGCCATCATGCTGACGCCGTAAATCGGGCCCTTGAAGAACGGCAGGAAGCCGAGATATTTTTGCAGCAGCGGGAAAAAATGATCGCGCAGGAACGGCACCATCACAAATATTCCCCACAAGCCGAGGATGACGCTCGGGACGGCGGCGAGCAGTTCGATGAACATGATGAGCGGCTGGCGCACGCGGAGCGGTGCGAGTTCGGTGAGATAAACGGCGGTGGCGATGCTGATGGGCACGGCGATTATGAGCGCGATGGCCGACGAAACGATCGTGCCGAAAATGAACGGGAGCGCGCCATAAACGTCGTTGACCGGATCCCAGTCGCTGCTGACGAGGAAGTGCCAGCCGAATTTTTGCAGAGAGAGATGCGATCCCCTGAACAGTTCAAAGCCGATGAGCGCGATGAGTCCGAACACGGCCAGGGCCATGGCCATCGTCAGCCATTTGAAGGCGCTGTCGCCAAACTGGCTTCCGGCATTTTTTTGTGCGTCTCTATTCAAATTTTCCTTCGATCCAAAAATCAAACGGACGAAGAGCGGGAGGAACTGCGCTCTTCGTCCGGCTCACGCCCATAAATTATCGGGCGGCGGAGCGATGTCATTATTTAATTGTATCGAGCACCTTCAATTCGCGCTGCTGGACTTCGTCCGGCAGGGGCGCGTAGTCGAGCGTGGGCGAAATCTTCTGGCCGTCGGTGACCGCCCATTTCAAGAATGCGACCAGTTTTGCACCGTTGGCGGCATTTTTGGGATTTTGGTAGACGAGCACCCAGCTTGCCCCGGAAATTGGATACGCATTTGCGCCGGGTGCGTTGACCATCGAGAAGCGGAAGTCATCGGGGATATTCGCCGTGGCGAGCGCCGCGCTGACGGAGTCGGGTGCCGGCGAGATGAAATTGCCGGAGGAATTTTTCATGTCGGCGAACGAGATTTTATTCTGGTCGGCGTAGGCAAGTTCCGCATAGCCGATGCCACCGGGTTGTTGCTTGACCTGTCCGGCAACGCCTTCGCTGCCTTTGGCAGCCAGACCGATTCCGGCCGGCCATTTCACCGATGCGCCTTTTCCAACCGAGTCCGCCCACGCGGGATTCACGCTGCTCAAGTAGTCGGTGAAGATGAAGCTCGTGCCGCTGCCGTCGGCACGATGCACGGGAACAACCGCCGTGTCCGGCAGATCAACGCCCGGATTGAGCGCGACGATTTTCGGATCATTCCACTTGGTGATGTTGCCGAGATAAATATTGGCGAGCGTGTCGCCATCGAGTTTCAGCTTCGGGCTGCCCGGAAGGTTGTAGATGACGGCGACGCCGCCGGCAACGATGGGGATGTGCAGGATTTTTCCCGGGGCGCTGGCCAGCGCCTCGTCCTTCATCGGTGCGTCGGAAGCACCGAAGTCCACCGTCTGGTTCAGCAGGTTTTTAATTCCGCCGCCCGAGCCGATGGACTGGTAGTTGAACTGGACGCTTTTGTCCACATTGCCGTAGGCCTCGAACCATTTGGTGAAGGCCGGATAATCAAATGTCGAGCCCGCGCCGGTTATGTTTTGGGCATGGGTTTGCGCGGCAAGCAGGCAGCCGCCCACCAAAGAAAGAATTACTTTTTTCATTATCAAAGGGAGTTAATCAGTTTTTGATTGTTAAATCACGTTACGTTCAGGTTAAAACTTCCACGTCACATCCATTTGCACCAACCTGTAATTTTGGATCGGATTTATTCCTGGTATGTCCAGATTGTTGCCGCCGGTGCCCAGGCTGTTATTGATGCGGTTGGCGTAGCCGTATCGGATGGTGCCAATGATCGCATCAGTGAAGCTGTATGCGAATGACGAATAGACACCTTGCAAGTTGGCACGGCCTTCAAAGAAGTCGGAATCAATCAGGTTCACATCCAGTGCATATTGCTCAATATGCTGCCAGTAAACCCGTGCCTCCCAGGTATTTTTCTTTGAAGTCGAACCATAAACCAAGCCTTGAGTCGGGCCATAAACCGGGCCTGCGCTGCCAATGCCAAAACCTGCCTGATAGGCGATGTTTTGTCCGGTGACCGGGCCGTTGACTCCGGGAAACGCTCCTGGATTCGCGTTGTAGGCGGCAGTTGCCCGTTCGTCGCCGTCGAAATTATAGGAGAAATCTCCGAACAACCGGGCCTGCAACGGTCCGACCCAGGTGTTTTGTATTTTGAAGTCAAATTCTTCGGGTATTTCCAAAATACGCAGATTATTGATGCCTTCTTCATTGTAGCCAAGTTGGGCCTGCGCCGCTGAGAGAGCACCAAAAGCGGTTCCTCCCGGCACGCCTGGATTCGCGCCTGTCGGGCTGCCCTGGCCGACAAAAGTCTGCCCCAGTCCGCTGCTGGCGGTGCCGTTATTGACGTAAGTATAAATCATCGGCGCAATTTTGAATGACATGTCTTTGCCAAGCCTTACGTTCGCCCCTAACTGCCACGACAGCAAAAACGTGTCACTGGTGGGAAAATCCGAGGCGGAAGAGGGGTCTTGATAATCGAACTGCCCGAAGTCGGCGAACAGATCCACGTTATCAATCGTGTATTTGAGCTTTTCAAACGCGCCTTCAGGATTGATGTCAGAATCCCAAACCATTGGCGTGGTATAGAGCGGCATGGGCATCCGGCCCACGGACATTTCATACCACTCGGTTGGATGCCAGTTTAGAAATGCCTGGCCGATGCCGATGCCACTGCCGGATTTGTCGGACGGAGAGACTGAACCGGCAGTCCCGTTGTTGCCGAAGGTATCCCACGGCGAACGGGGATTCGTGGAGGTTTCCAGACGGATTCCATAGCTGAAATCGTCAAAAAGATCGCCGCGTATGCCAAAGCGCAGGGCATAACGAAACCGCTCGCGGTCATAAGTATTCGGTGTGGCACCGGTGGCATTGTTCACGCCACGATATTCATAACGAAACCGCAGGTCGCCATAGAGCTGCATGCTCTTGATTGAATCAGCCATCTTCCATCTCGACGGCGGCAGTTCGTTGACCAGGTTCGTTTGGTCAGCCGCATCCTCTGCCTTCAATGCCTGCGCCTCATCCACGGTCAGGACGCCCTTCTGTTCCAGCTTGTTTAACAGCGCGTCGACGGACGTTTGAGCGTGGATGTTCGGGGTGAGGGCCATCAGCGCCGTGGCGCCGGCAAACAATGCAACGTGTGTCGTATTTTGTTTTTTGAATTTTTTCATGGTGGTTGTTTCAGAGTTCGGCGACAGAATGAAACGATGCCGTTACAACCGCATGTCGGATTTGTTACAATCAGGTTACAAAATCCTGTTTGGAGACATTCGAGAATCTAAAATCTGACTTTTTATGGAAAGTACGGAAACAAATTCCTGAAGCGTTGCCCTGAATCTTTGCAGGGCCCGAACCTTTCATGAAATCACCACGCGCTACCAATTGTCTTGGTTGAAATTTTAGTTCCTTGCTGGAACGGGCGGGCAGTTTCGCAGATTACAAGTTTGGAGCAGCTTTCCAACCAACTATCCTGCCATCCGGCAGACGCACGGAGTTGGTCTGGTTGAATAGTGATTGATCCGCCGATGAATCGCCTTCAAGGTGCAGGATGGTCTTTTCTTGCGCCACAATCATTACTGGAACGGTCACATATCCATAGCCGTTGGCGCGCGCAACAACATTATATTTTCCGGGTGCAAGTGCCACTGGAACCACATCTTGAAGAATAGTTCCCGATTTGTTGTGGACTTTCCGCAGCAGCTTTCCATCGGTGGTGAAAATTTTGTAGTCGGAATACTCCGGTCGGCGCGGATCACTCTCGTCGAAGTCGGCGCTGATCCTGTAGGCGGAATAAACCACCAGCGTGCCATTGGTCAAAGTTGAACTTTCCTCCACGGGCTGGGACCATGCCGGCCCTACGGCGTCGAGCACAAGACTGTTCCTTCCGGTGACACAGCCTGACAAAAGTGCGGCTGCCGTAATAAACATCAAAGTGTAAATGAATTTCATTGTTTCAATTCTCCAACAAATTTGTTCGGATTGAAAGTTTCTGAATGAAATTTAATCTGCCATTCGGTTTATTTTAACATGCACCGCCCCCTTCCTCATTCGCCCTTCCGTTGCACATATTCGTGCAACGCCGTCGGAAATCAAATCCCGGCGGCACACATTGACGACCGCGCGCCGCTTCTCTAACCTCCGCGCATGGCGAAAAAGATTTCCGCGTCCGCCGCTGACCCCGTAGCCGCGCCTGTGAAGGCGCGGAAAACCCCCGCCGCCGCCGAAGAATCCGCGTCGCCGGAGCGCGGCTCTCCGAGCCGCAGCACGTNNCCCTCCTCGACACCCGCGTCATTTATTGCGGCGACAATCTGGAACAGCCAGAACAAATGCAGAATGAAAAAGGAAGAATGATAAAACCGGCGCATTCCCCAATTCTTCATTCTTCATTCATCCTTCTTAATTTCCCCGTGCCCGCCAGCCACTACGTCAAGGTCATGCTCGACCAGATTTTCGGGGAGAATTGACGGAGCGATAAACCTTGGCTAATCTATTTTTATGGCCGAACAGAAAACCAGTTGTTCAAAGTGCGGTGGTCATATCGCATTTCCAAGCGAACTGGCCGGACAAGAAATTCCATGTCCGCATTGTGGCGAATCAATCCTTTTGCCTAAATCCAAACGCACAATTGTTTGGGCTATAGCCAGTGTCGCCGCAATCGGCATTTTGTGCTTTGGCGCGATTTTGATTTCACAACACAAATCAAAACCTATCAAATCGCAGCCGATTAGTTCCATTGCAGACACAAATTTATCCCTCGATGCGTTGCAGGCCAAAGCAACAAGCGGAGATGTAAAAGCACAAGTCATTTTGGGTTGGCGATACTACAACGGTGAAGGAGTTGCCACGAATCAAACAGAAGCGACGAACTGGTGGAGCAAAGCGGCGGAGCAAGGTGATGCAAGCGCCATGACAGCCATTGGCGATGCCATTTTCGATGCTGCGTCTCAATCATTTCAAAATGCTCATGCAAAGGACAACATTGATCCGGCCACCGGTCTTCCAACGAGCTATCTTTCCATAACAAATATTCCCGAAGAATGTTTTAACTGGTATCGCAAAGCAGCGGACTTGGGTGACACGAATGCAATGTGGAAAATAATCCAAAATGGAAATATCGGCAGCACAAACTTTGGCACAGCAATTGACCCGGCAACTGGACTACCTACGATTCAGCCAAATGCAGAGGGTGTTCATTGGTTGCAAAAACTTGCTAACGGTGGGGACACGGAAGCGATGATTGAAATTGGGTCTTTTTACTTAAGCGAAACCAACTCCAGCGAGGGTTTGAATTGGCTTCAAAAGGCTGCTGACTTGGGCGCAACATCTGCTTGGACAACTTTAGCTTCGACATATGAGTCGGGTAATAACGGCGTGCAAAAGGATGTTGAAACAGCAATCAGTTGGTGGATGAAAGCTGCAACAAACGGAGATATTTCTTCCGAGCTGCACCTAGCGCAACTTTATAGAGACAACGAAGAAGTAAAAAGTCCAGAAGAGTCATTTAAGTGGTTTTTGAAAGTAGCTAAACAATCTGATTCAAACACAAACATTTGGGACGAGTTTACTATTAAAGATGCAATTATTCCTGTTGCAATGGCATACGACAAAGGTTTGGGTGTTGCACAAGATAAAGCTGAAGCAATCAAATGGTATACAAAAGCGGCTGAAGCAGGCGACGTCGAGGGCGAATGGCGTTTAGGAGTTAAATATGATTTAGGAGATGGAGTGGATATTGATAAACAAAAGGCATTGCAATGGTATCTCAAAGCTGCAAATGCGCCGCAATCATTCAAAACAATAACCTTGCCAGGAGTTGCAGAATCCCAACGCAATCTTGGATATTTATATCGGGATGGTGAAGGCGTCACAAAGGATGCCCAAGAATCATTAAAGTGGTTTCAAAAGGCAGCAGATAACGGCGATGACCACGCGCAATTTGAATTAGGAAAGGCATACGAAACTGGAATTGGAGTTTTGCAAGATAAGCAGGAAGCGTTCAAATGGTATCTAAAGGCTGCCAACCAAGGAAATAAAGCAGCGCAACTAGAGGTTGGTAATTTTTATAGCGAAAATACTTACTCATCGCAGAATCGAATTGCAGCTTACAAATGGTATGCTTTGGCCGCTGCACAAGGCGATGAAGATGCTGCAAAATTGAGAGATATAATTGCTCCAACGATGAGCGCGCAGGAATTGTCGGAGGCGGGCAAACAGGCC
>PKZR01000343.1 GCA_003133815.1 Limisphaerales bacterium
AAAAAGCGGCTGCCAACGCCCCCGGCCACTGGCAGCTTGCCCAGGACGTGCTGGACGGACAATCCAACGTCGTCTTCCATGCCTACGAAAGCGTGGAAAGCGTGCTCGACCAAAGCAACGCGCCGGTTCTCGCGCAATGCACCTTCGAATCCAATTCCATTTACATCTACGACAACACGGAAAAGGACAAGAACCACATCGTCGCCTCGTGGTGGCGACGGAAGCATCATTACCAGAATTTCTCGCCCGGTTCAGACGACGCCTTTCTACGCGCCATCGAGCCTCCCTCCATCTCAGACGAGTTGCAGGGAATCGTTGTGCAGGTGCAGTCGGCCATGCCGAACATCCTTGCCCTGACGAACAAGCTCGCCTCGGTCCTGGACAACGCCGCCGCCGCGACCTCGAACCTGAACATCACGCTCGTCGAGACGCACCCGCTGCTCTCGAACTTCACCGACATCAGCGCGCAACTGCACGAGCCCGGCGGCCCCGTCGTCTGGGCGCTCGGCACCAACGGCAGCGGGCAGTTTCAGGGCGCGTTGACGAACGTCAATTCACTCCTCGCGCACACGGACACAAACCTGGACGCCATCCTCTCGCACCTCGCCGACATCACCAGCAACCTCAACGTGCAGGTTCAGGGCGACACGAACATGCTCGGCGGCATTTCAAAAATGGTCGTTGATTCGGATGATTTCATCCAGGGCTTGAAGCGCCACTGGTTCCTACGCTCGGCGTTCAAGGTGAAACCCACCAACGCCCCGGCTAAGAAATGATTTGTTGTAGCGGCGGTCTNNCGCTCACAGAGCGCCGCTACAACGCTGAAACCATTCCGCAAACACCTTGATGCCGTTCTCGAACTTCGTCTGCGGATTGTAGCCGAGCTTCGCACGTGCCTTGGAGATGTCCGCGAACGTCACCGGCACGTCGCCCGCCTGCAACGGCTGGCGGTCAATGACCGCCTTTTTGCCGAGCGCGCTTTCGAGCGATTCAATCATCCGGCTCAATGAAATTGTCTCCGATTCGCCAAGGTTGAAGATTTCATAGCCAAATTCCTTCCTCGTCGCCGCGATGACCCCGTCCACCGTGTCCGAAACAAAGGTATAATCCCGCGCCGCGCTGCCGTCGCCGAAGACGGGAATTGGTTTGCCCGCCGTGATGAGCTTCGCAAACTTGTAAATGGCGAGGTCCGGCCGCTGGCGCGGGCCATACACCGTGAAGAAGCGCAGCATCGTCACGTCCATCTTGTAGATGTGATGATAAACGTGGCCGAGCGATTCGCACGCCAGCTTGCTCGCCGCGTAGGGTGAAATGGCCGTGACCACCACGTCGCTTTCCGAAAACGGCACCTTGGAATTCAATCCATATACCGACGACGACGACGCCATGACGATTTTCTTCACGCCCGACTTGCGCGCCGCTTCGAGGACGTTGATTGTGCCCTCCACGTTCACGCGCTGGTAAAGCGCCGGCTGCTCCAGGCTCGGCCGCACACCCGCGCGCGCCGCGAGATGGATGACCTGGTCGAACTTGACGGCGGAAAAAATCTCGCCGACCGCCGCTGCATCCGTGATGTCGCCGTGGACGAATTCAAACGGCTTGGCGAGCGCCTGGATGTCGCGGAGATTGCGCCGCTTGAACTGCGGGTCNNCACGCCCTGTCGAGCGCGGGCGGAGGCTTCTGCGGCAATGTTTGGACACGGTGGGATGCTTCGACTGCGCTGGGGGCAACTTTCCCCACGCCATGACAGGCTGTTTACACGCCGTCGGTTCCTTTCACGGCACCGCGACGACAAGTTTACACGCCGTCAACTCCTTTTACCGTGTCGCGACAGCAAGTTTATACACCGAAACCTCTTGTCACCGCACCGTCACGTCATATTTCGGTGCCGTAAGCTCATTTCACGGCACCAAAACTTCTTCCCACGGTGCCGAAAGATGAAGTCACGGCGTATAAACTTCATTCTGATAGACCGAAACTTTGTCTCAACACACCGAAACTTGAAGTCACCGCGACGTCCAGGGATTTTACCGCACCGAAACTTCATTTCCCGGCGTATAGAAATCATTTTTATACGCCGAAACTTCATTTTTCGGTGTGTAAAAATCATTTTTACGCACAGGAAAATGGATTTTACACGCCGTTAAATCATCTTACAGCAAGGTTTTAGGCTGAAAATAGGCCGAAAATGCCAAAAACCGGATGTTTTGCCCAATGGGAGTCGGGAAAAAGCGGCAGGGGCTGCCGCAGTCCAAGACGCGAGGCGTTTGCGGTTGACTTGCGAACTGCGCGGAGCGTCTTGGAGTTGTCCGTCAAAAGTAATTGAGGATATTTTGGCTTTAATCAAAACGGATTACCCGCAGAAAGTTATGTGTCGAAAAGCGGAATATCACAAAACGGAATACGCCCTCGAATACAAGCCAATTTAGAAATTGCCAAGCGCCCGTTCAAAATTCTCGCCAGTGATTTTTCTTTGCCCAAGACTGAGAGCAGATGATTTAGGCAGCCACTTTTGCGCGGCGCAATCCGGGCGCTTCGGGAAGTCCTTGAATCAGTCCCTCGACGCTCAAGTGATAGTCCAGCGCCGGCCATTCAATGCCGTAGCCCGCGCCGATGGGCTGGCAGTTCTTCCGTTCCGCCTCGGTGGCGTGCAGCAGCGTGGGATAATATGCCAGCGGCACGGACAGCACGCGGCCATCCATCAACTCAACGGTCAAAGTGTCCGCCGTCGTCTCAATGCGTTTGACTTTAAGGTCTGAAAAACTCATTCCATTTCTCCAGTATCAGCGTTTCATTTTCCTCAATGATCCCGGCAATCTCCCGCAAATCGTGCGGCCTGAATCCATGATTGACCGCGAGCCGCGCGGGCGACAGCCAGAATTTCGCATCTTCACCAGCTTTTGCAACGTGAATGTGAGGAGGCTCACTGCCGTCTTGGGCGTAGAAATAAAACTGGTAGCCGTTGACTCGCAGTATCGTGGGCATGGC
>PKZR01000241.1 GCA_003133815.1 Limisphaerales bacterium
GAAATTCCAACCGGAATTTCGCCTGGCACTTCTCCAAATGCCCATTCCGTCTAGCTGGATCGTTTTGACCGGCACCCTATTTTTGTCAAAAAATGCCATTTTTTGAGTTTTTCTGGCTAAACCGCTCGTTTTCAATCGGTTCCGCTGAAATTAGCGCGCAATCCGTTCCGGCAACCCTCAAAAAACCCGGTTTTTTGCCGTTTTTGGCCAAAAATCCGTCTCATATTTTCAAAATAGGAGTTCCTATTTCCATTTTAGGAGTTCCTAAAACCATTTTAGGACTTCCTGAAATGGTTCCAGGACTTCCTGAAGTCGTTTTAGGACTTCCTAATTTCATTTCAGGAGTTCCTTTTTTGAGTTTAGGAGTCGCGGAAACCATTTCAGGAAACATTATTTTCAGTTCAGGAAATGCGAAAATCACTTCAGGAAACACTTTTTGCAGTTTAGGAGTCGCTAAAATGGGTTCAGGAGACGCTGATTTCAGTCCGGACAAGGCTGGATCGGTGCGAGCAAGCGGGAGCGGTTGAAACCAGTTTGGGGTTTGCATTTTCGCCGGATTAAAAATATGGTTGCCACCCTATGAGCGAACCAACCATTGCCCAAAAATTCCCAATCGTCCAAAAAGTCGAGCCCGGCACTTATTACTGGTGCGCGTGCGGCAAGTCAAAGGGCCAGCCGTTTTGCGATGGCTCGCACAAAGGCACGGGCTTCGCGCCTGTGAAGACGGAAATCACGGAGGCCAAGACCGTGGCGTGGTGCGGCTGCAAGCACACGCACAACAGTTGCTTCTGCGACGGCAGCCACTCGAAGCTGTAACGGCTCCTCGTGCCGGCGGAAAGCAAACAACTCATCGCCGCCGCGCGCGAATTGTGCGCGCAGGTGGACCGCTTGAGGTTCAAGCCGCCGGTCACGCACGTCTATAACCCGCTAAACTACGCGCGTGCCGCGCATGAGGCGTATTTGCACAGGTTCGGCGACGGGAAACGGCGCGTTGTTTTCATGGGCATGAATCCCGGGCCGTTCGGCATGGTGCAGACGGGGATTCCTTTTGGCGAAGTGGCGGCGGTGCGCGACTGGTTGAAAATATCCGCCAAGGTCGGCGTGCCGGAGGATTTCAATCCCAAGCGTCCTGTTCTTGGATTCGACTGTCCCAATTCCGAGGTGAGCGGGCGGCGGCTTTGGGGATTGTTCAAGGAACGGTTCGGTGCGCCGGAAATTTTTTTCAAGGGGCATTTCATCGTCAATTATTGTCCGCTGGCGTTCGTGGAGCAAAGAGGGGCAAATTTCACGCCGAACAAACTGCCGGCGGCGGAAAAAAACCGGCTGCTGAAAATCTGCGATGCGCATTTGCGCCGCGTGCTGGAAATCCTCGAACCGGAGTGGCTGGTCGGCATCGGCGGCTGGGCGATGGAACGCGGGGAATTGGCGGCGGAGGGCTCAAACGTGCGCGTAGGCCAGATGCTGCATCCGAGTCCGGCCAGCCCGAAGGCGAACCGCGGCTGGGCGAGGCTGGCGACGGAAGAACTCGTTGCGCTGGGTGTTTGGAAACAAGAATAAGCTTGAGTTTGAAGGGCGTTGGCGTTAGCGATAGTCGCGAGCGGAATGGAAGCAAAACATAAAATTTTGGTTTTGGACGACGACGCGGACTGGCTGGACATGTGCCGCGATTTTCTGGCGCAACTGCCAAGCCAGCCGGAAATCCGCACGGCGGCCACGGGCGTCCGAGCTCTCTCCATGCTCGACGCGACGCAGTTCCGCATTTTGATCTGCGATTTGAAGATGCCGCGCATGGACGGGCTGCAGGTGCTGTCCATCGTGCGCCGCCGTTTCCCCGAATTGCGCACGGTGGTGCTCACGGGGCTTCAGGACGACCAGTTCCGGTCGCGCGCGTATGCGCTGGGCGTGGATTTGTTCTGGCTCAAATCGGACATGCAGCAGGATTCAAAGTTGTTTCTGGACTGCATCGAATCGCTGTTGGGCCGGGGAGACGCGGGCGGGTTCCGAGATGCGCAGGCGAAAAATCTTCTGGACGTGATCCAGATGGAATGTCTCGCGGGCAATTCGAGCGTGCTGCGGATCAACTCCGGCCCGCAGATCGGAAAGATTTGGTTTCACCACGGCGAGTTGATTGACGCCGCCGCCGAGGGCGCGGACGGTGATGCGGCGTTCCGGCGCATCTTGAAATGGAAGTCCGGCACGTTTGAAAGCCTGCCTGCCGAGCCGGAGCGCGCCCGCACCATGACCAAGTCTCTGGAATCGTTGCTGTCCGAATCGGAGGAGATTGGTGAAAAGGACACTGCTCCCGGCTCCATTGAAGAATTGGCGCACCAAAAATACGTCGAGCAGCTTGCGGCGATAGCCGTCGCGGGCGCGGAATTTGTCGTGTCGGCCCCTGCGAAAAAGGAATTGGCTGCGAAAAGCTGGGGCACTAAGAACACGGAACAAGTGGCCAGCTGGACGCGGCATGTCCAAAAGTCGGCGCAACGGCTCGGCGAAATGTTGAGCGCCGGCCCGCTGACGCACGTTTCGGGTCATAACGTGGAACGGCATTTGCTTTTGTTGCCTCAAAGCGACAAAACGTATGTCGTCGGCTGGCCTGCGGAAGCAATGCCCGGTCATTTGTTTGAACAATCCAAAAATTTGACAAAGTCATGGGACTCTTAAAATGGTTTTCAAGTCCGCGACCGACGGTTCACAAGCTGCCGTCGGGAAGCTTCACCGTTGACCGCCACGGCAAGGTGATGACCGGCACGGTGGCGGCCGACTGCCCTGCGGCGGTGCTGGACGACATCGCTAAGGAAGTCCTGTCCGTCTTCCGCGAGGCGCGCGCGGCGCAAATGCCACTGGCTGAGGTGAGCCTGGATTTTGCCGGGATCAAAATCAGCGCGCGGGACATGCAGGGCGGGGCGATCATTTTCCTCCTCCCAAAAAATCCGCTTGCGACAGCCGAAGCCAAAACATGAGCGCCAAGATCGAACAATTGATCAGCCAGACTGAGACGCACATCGAGTGCTGGAAACAGTTCAACCACTTCGTCAACATCGCCCGCGCCAAAAAATTCGGGCAGGATGACGAGACCCGTTTTCTGGAGCTCAAGAGCATCATTGCGCAGGATCTGGAGATAATTTTTTCCGCCATCGAAGTCGCGACCCCAACGAAGGAAGAGATCATCACGCTCATCGGCTACGCGCCGTCGCTGCGCTATTTGAGCGAGATGGGCGAGGGCGACCTGCGGGGCATCGAAAACAACTGGCACAAGATTTACATCGGCTGGCACTCGATTTTGGGACAGCTCAAGATCAAGCAGCGCAACGGCGAAACCTCGTTTTTCGGCAGGAAAAAATAAATCCGCCGCGATAAATTATTCCAGTCCGCGCGCTGCGCACTAAAACAATATGCTCAATTATTTCCAAATACTGATTCTCGCACTGATTCAGGGCGCGTGCGAACTGCTCCCGGTGTCCAGTTCCGCGCACGTCATCGCAGCCGAAAAACTGATGGGGCTTGATCCCTCCAGCCCCGAAATGACGATGCTGCTCGTCATGCTGCACACGGGAACAATGTTCGCCGTCATCGTTTATTTCTGGAAAGGATGGAAGCGCGATTATTTTCAGTCCGCCGGGCAAGTTCAATGGTTTGCAATCCAAATCATCCTCGCCACGATATGCACCGGCATCGTCGGCTACGGATTGAAGGAGGTCATCGAGAAAGTTTTCATGCGCGGAATGGCTCATGTGGAAGTAGAAGATTTGTTCAACAACCTGCCGCTGATTGCGGGCGCACTGGCGGCGGTGGGCGTATTGATCATTTACGCCGGCATGCGTGAAGAAAAGATTCCGAGCCAGTCGGAAATCCAGCCGCAACACTCGCTGTTGATCGGCATCGTCCAGGGAATTTGCCTGCCGTTCCGGGGGTTCTCGCGCTCAGGCTCGACAATTTCCACCGGGCTGCTGCTCGGATTGCCGAAACAAAAGCTGGAGGAATTCAGTTTCGCGCTCGCCGTCGTCTTGACGCCGCCGATCATTGCAAAAGAAGCGCATCGCCTGTTGCAGGAACACGTCTTGAACGATCACCAGTCCGCTCTGCATCTATTTTTGCCCGGTCTGGTCGGCATGGTATTCAGCTTTGCCGCCGGCCTGCTTGCTTTGAAATGGCTCTCGCGCTGGCTCGAAGGAGGCCGCTGGAAACTGTTCGGCTTCTACTGCCTGATTGCGGCGGCGGGTGTGCTGCTGATTCACTTCAAAGTCAAATAATCCGCGAAAGTTTTTGTTAGCTATTTCGCTGCCGAGTCAGGAATCCAGATTCTTTGCCCGACTTTCAGGCTATTTGGATTCAACCCTGGATTTGCCGCCAATATCTGGCTCGTCGTGACCTTGACTCCTTTTGCACGATAGGCTTTTGCTATTGCGGCAATCGTGTCACCGCTGCCGACAGTTTGCCAATAGCCATTTTGCTGGCCACCTGCCGGTGCTGGTGGATTATCCGCCGAAGTCGGCGCTGAAACACTCGGTGGCGCTTTGTGGCTCGGTGAAATGCCTCCGCCTTTGGCGAGCTTCTCAAATTCCTTCAAGATAAGGTCATTGTCATCCTGCTGCTTTTTGGCAAGCTCCTGTACCTGCTCGGCGAGTTTTTTCAGGTCATCCGCGCTCGCGCTGTCGTTGGCGGCGGGCTGGCTCAACTTGTCGCCCATGTCGGAAATCTGTTTTTCCAGCGCGTCGATGCGTTTGCCCTGCGCGGCCTGCGCGTCAATAAGGTCCTGGACCTGGCCGGTCAGCTTGTCAATCTGCTGTTGCGTGGCGTCGTCCTGCGCGCGCGCAAGTGAAGCCGTGAAAACGAAGATAAATAACCAGAGCGGAATCTTTCTCATGCGCCGAAAATAACCCCCTGCGCGGCGGCGTCAAGTTGAAGTGTAATCATTCAGCACCTATGGCTTGTCGAGACGTGGTTTACTCGATTTTGTGAGTTTTGAGGTGTTTTGATCTCAAAATCAGCCTTCGGCGACGGTTGCGGAACCTTTGGCAACAGTNNGCGGAAGGTTCCGCGATGGCTGCCAAAGGTTAGGGAATGGCTGCTAAAGGCTTAAGATTATCAAAAAAGCCGTCCGCCAGCTTTGAAACTGATGAAAATCGGGTTTCTTAGGCCAGTTTCCCGTATTTCCGAATTTCCGGCCAGATCCACGCCACGGCCAGCACCACCAGGATCGTCCCGATGCCGCCGCTCACGGTGGACACAATTGCGCCCGTCGCCTCCTTGCCGCCCAGAAACGTCGGCGTCGTGAACAGCCACGCCACAATGCCTGACCGGAAGCCGCCGAGTTCGTTCGACGTGCCGATAAAGAGCGCGTTCACCGCCGAGACGCGCCCGCGCTTTTCGTCCGGCGTCAGGATTTGCACGAGCGTCTGTCGCACGATGACACTCACGTTGTCCACCGCGCCTGCCAGCGCGAACGTCGCGAACGCAAACCAGAACCAGAAAGCATTGGGCATCGCGAGCAAGTGTCCGAGACAATTTTGGTTCGCGACGCCGAACAGAATTGTCGCCACACCGAAAATGGCGACGGACAACAGCATCGCGCGCCCGGCTTTTTGCATCGGCGGACGGTGCGCGATGATGAACATGCAAATCACCGCGCCGATGGGCATCGCGTTTCGCAGCCAGCCGTAACCGCCTGCGCCGACATGGAATATGTTTTGCGCAAAAATAGGCAGAATCGTCACCGCGCCGCCGAGGAACACGGCAAACATATCCAGCGTAATGATGCCGAGGATGATTTTGTTTTGGTAAGCAAAGCGAAAGCCTTCAACCAGGCTCTTGGTTGAAATCGGCTCGGCGGGTTTGGTTTTGTGAATGTGTTTGATTGGCGCGACGAGCGCGAAGCAAAGGATGGAGGCCAGAATGTTGAACGCATAGACCGACCATGCCGTCGCCAATTCTTCCGCATGCGGCGTCATGGCGATGACCGCGCCGAACGCCGTCGGGCCGAGGACGCAGGACATTTGAAACGCGCCGCTGTTGAACGTGACGGCGCGGCCAAACTGGCTGCGCGGAACGAGGCTCGTCACGAACGCCGCGCTCGCCGGCCAGAGAAATGTCCGCGCCGCGCCAAGGACGGACAGGCAAATGTAAGTCCAAA
>PKZR01000208.1 GCA_003133815.1 Limisphaerales bacterium
TTCGCGTGTTTGGCGTGGTTCGCGTTTAAAAATCTGTGTTTCACCTGTCTCCATCTGTGGCACACCTCACCCCCAGCCCCTCACCGCCATCCGCGAAAAACTGGGGGACATGGTCTTTGACGTGCCGCAGATGTCCAAAGAAGAGGCGAAAAAATTCAGGGATCAATCGGCGCGGCATCCGGTTGACCGGCCGGCCGTTTCGTTTTTGCAAAAGCGGGGTTGACATCATTCGTCAATCGTAGTTGATTTCCCGTTATCAGACGCTGGCAAATCAATACCAAGACTTCTTTCAATTTATGTCGCGCACAAAAATAGTTGTCATGGCCTGCATCGCGGTTGTGGTGCTGGCGGCGGTGGTGGCCGTCAAGCTGGTGTTTTTCCCGTCCGTCAAGGACGCCTATTTCGCCATGAACAGCGGGAGCCTGCAGAGGGTTCCGGCCAACCTCGTCATCATCCGTCCGACGCATTTCCCCAATTCCGTCCGCAAGGGGCTTTTCTACGGCAATTCCCAGCGCAACGGCCAGAATGTGCAGCGGATACTGGGTCGCGATGTGACGCTGGGCGATCTCATTGGCACGGCCTACAGTGAGGATGCTGCGAAGGTGTCGCTGCCGCCGGGTGCGCCAACGAACAATTATGATTTTGTGGTGACGGTGAACGCCGACCCGCAGGAGCATTTGAAGACCGCCATCCGCAAAAAGCTGGGTCTCACCGCGGACTTGGAAACGCGCGAAACCGACGTGCTGGCGTTCAAGGTGGAAGATGCCGCGCTGCCCGGACTGACCGTCAGCGACGCCAATGAAAAGGAAAATTCAAATTTCAAGAACGGCAGGCTTTATCTCACGCACATGAAGGTCGGCGACCTGATGGACGGCGTGCAGCAGATGTTGAAGATGCCGGTGGTGGACAAGACCGGTTTGACGAACTTCTACGATTTCTCACTCGTCTTTACACCGCAGATGCAGCGCGGCCAGATTGACCGCGCCACCGTGGAAAAAATCATCGGTGAATGGGGACTGGGACTTGAGCCGGACACCGCGCAGATGGAAATGCTTGTCGTGAAAAAGGTTTATTAGCCAGCACGCCCACCGCCGAAAAGAAACCCGCGCGGCTTTCACCGCGCGGGTTTGCGGGGCACCTACATCCCCACCTCTTCTTGATGATCCCGATCAAGAAAAAATTGGTGGCTGCTGACAACACGCCGGCCACCGCGGCGCTCAGAAGGGGACAATGGTTACTTGGGGGTCGCTGGCATCCATTATCCTAGCGTGTCCGCTGCGCCAACCTAACCACCAGCGATGTCCGTGAAGACGAATGGAACTTTAAATTGGTTTCAAATTATTTTTTAAAAATCAAAAAAAGATTTTACCCCAATGTTTCTGAGGCTCTTGTGATGTTTATTTTTTTATAAAATTATTGTTTGGCTGGGATTTTAAGGTGTGCGCGATACGCTGACGCCGTGATCGTGGTGGAGTCAGGCGACAAGTTGTAGACCATGATGCAACATATTTGTGATTTTAGAGGGGCGCGGGTCTGCGCCCGAAGCAATGTGGTGAAACACCCGTCCACTTGTAGCTGCAAAATGTTGACGGGAATCTACTGCGGGTTTCACCCCATATTTTTTTAATCCAATCGCTGCTAACTTGGAGTCGAAGTGCCCTAAAAACAACTGCAGTCGCCGGTTGCGCTATTAACAATTGTGAACCGGCGGCTGCTCTTTACTAAAAAGTTGCCGCCCCGNNCCGATGGTGTTTCCTGACGTGGTAAAAATTCGTTTTTCCGTTGGGGGATTTCAATTCACCAAACGGAAAAACTAATTATCTCAAAGAATTTCCGTAAGAAGAATTCGGTTTGTTCAGACTCTAACCTTGATGACGACCTTGCGGACTTCGGATGGGCCTTCACATTCAAGGCCGCCAGCGTGGCCGTCTGTGGGAAAGAATATGACGAATTGTCCGGGGCCGAAATTGATGGGTGTCATGTGCGGCGGGGTGGCGTAGAAGATGACATCTTTTTCCGCGATGTACGGCTGGATGACCTGCGTGAGCGCGGCCAGCGGAGCCCAAAGCATGGTCTCGCGTCCGGACTGGATGAACTGGATGTCAATGTATTGGCGGTGGGTCTCGAACTTGGCCTGGTCGGCCGGCTTGGTGGCGTAGGCCTGCACGAGGGCGAAACAATTGTCGCCGTCAAGGTCGTAACGGCCGGTGGGTTGGCTGGCCGGAAGTTTTTCCAGAAACTCGAAGGCGGCGGAAAACCTTGGGGATAGGCCGGCGTATCGGCGGCAGTATTCAAGCGTGTCGGAGATCATGACGGCAAGGCTATGCTTCCGGCCCCTGTCGTGCAAGCCGAGGATGCTGCTGAATGACAAATGAGGAATTCAGGTTCTTGCGCATGGAGAACCACCACATCGCGACAGATTTTCGGGCGTTCCTGCGAGGCCGGTCAGTTCAATCGGGCGGAGAATGATTTGCCTTGTGGCTGGAATTGTCAGTGAGTTGGAGGACAATGCAAATCAACAGAATCAGGCCAACCACGCAGCCGACCAGACCTCCCAGGCAAAAACCGCTGCCACCGAATAGAAACAGAAGTTTAAATGCGAGGAATAAAGTTTTCATGTCTTCAATATGAATCTTAGTTGTGATGATTGCCATGGGGTCTTCACCCCTTGAGGCCAGTTGTTCGGGCTGGTTCAAGGCTGGATTGCATCCGTTTTTGTCAGGGCAACGGTCTCATTATTCCCGGCAAAGTGGTAGGCCGGCTCGAAGGTCATTTTACGGGTTCCGGCCATGAACCACAGGTTGAGATTTCCGCGGTTGATGTCAGCCGGGGTTGCCGTGGCTTCAATGGGACGGCTTTTGCCGCCAATGCCGCTGGTGGTGGCGGTGCCGGTGATGGCGGCAACCTTGCCCTGGTTGATCATGGCCAGCGACTCGTCCGAGACGTTAATGGCCAGCGTGCCGTTTTCATTTTTTGTGAAGTAGGGAAACACCTTGATTTGATAATTGCCCAGATAAACACCGTCTGTCCGCTGAAGCGCGCCGATGATGAGGGTTGCGGTGCCTGCATCGACCGGCATGGCGCTGGGATCTATGATGAGCGTCTGAAAGTTCGGAACAGAATTGGTGGAGGCGGACACCGCCTGGCTGCTGATGGAATTGGTCGCCGATGAATTGGTCGCGGGTGACCCGGTTTTGGACAGCAACAACACGAAGACCTGGTGATAAAGGCTGTCCATGTCTGCACCAATGCCGGACAGGGATCGGGCGCGATCGGGTTGCGGCTCGTTTTTGGCGGCGACTTCCGCCAGATGCCAGGCATAGCTCAGCGCCTCGGTCTGGGTCAAAAGCAGGGTCAGTTCAAATTTGTCGCCGGTCTGTCCCAGCAGTTCCTTTTCCTTGGTTGAAGCGATGGAATCGCGCGTGGCAGTTTCACCCGGCGGCAGGCGGATGTCGTTCAGATTAAGCGTGGGGTCGTCCGCGGCAAATTTTTCCAGCAGCGCGGCTCCGGCTCCCGAAGTGGTGGCAATCTGCTTCACCAGTTTTTTGACATCGGCGTGTTCCGGCTTGATGAAGCGCAACATGCTCACGTCCTTTTGCTCGTCAAGGAGCTGATGGAGCAGGCTGTAGCAATTGTTCCGCGTCGAAACGCCGACTTGAACCGGAGGCATGGCCCGCGACGACTGGCAGCCCGTCAGGACACATGCTGCCAATGACATCGTGGCGAGCCACGTCTTCATGAGTTTGAGCGGAGGCAAAACGGCAGGGCGGATTTACTTTTTGAAACTCGCGCGGTCATCAGCCTCGAGCCAGTCAAACGTGCTGGTCTTCTCCGGGTCCAGTCCGAGCTTCTTGCATTCCTCGGTGAAGAAAGCGCGCTTTTCAGCATGTTTCATCATGCTGCCGGCCTCCACTTCATCCGACCATGTTTTAATTTCAGCCGGTGTTTTCTTTGTACCGTTGGCCAGCAGCCAGGTGCCTATGTCTTGATAATTTTTCGCGGCTTGAACGGCGGTCTTGAACTGCGCGCCGTTGATTCCCTTGAAACTGAAGAGCATGTTGTCCAGCGGACAATCGTAATGATATTCACCGAGCTTGCCGTTGATGCTGGCGCGGCATTTATCGGTGGTGCGGTCCGCTATGGCGAATCCGCCGGTGCGGTCGCGCGGACTGTGCGGGGCTTGCTTGGTGAGGTCGCGGTCAATGATGGGTGTGTTCATGTTTTTTTATTTTTACAATTATTATGTGGTCGTGTTGAAAGCCGTTATTACTTCAGGGTCTGGATGTGTTGCAAATGCGCCTCCACAACGGGAAGGGATTTATCGAGGAAGCTTTTGATGTCCGCATCCTGCGTGGCGGCAGACTCTGCCTTGAATGCCTTGGCATCCTTTGTGTGGGCTTTGATCATGCCGCTGATGTAGGCATCGTCGAAGCCCGATCCCGTCAGGGATGCCATTTTGTCCACCATAGCCTGATGCTTTGAATCCAGGCTGACGGGCAGCGTCACGCCCTTTTTCGAGGCCAACGCCTGCAGGTCGTCATTGATGGCCGTATGGTCCTTCACCATCATCAGGCCGAACGACTTGACATCGTCACGCACGCCGCTTGTGGAGGCGAGTTCGCCCAGCTTCACCTCGGTCATGCCGCCCTGGGCGGCCGCGAGAATAAAATTTGTGTCGGCCATGGAGATGGACGTTTGAGCATTGGCGCATGGAACTGCGAGGAGAAATACCGCAGCCATGGAAGCCATTAACGGTGGAATGATTGATTTCATAAGTTCGTTGAAGTTATGACAAGACCCCGTTTCTTTCCATGGGGTGTAACCCTACCGTGAATTCCTTGCGGTGCAGGTGATGCTGTAAACCATGCCTGGAACAAACTCAAACAGACGGGTGGCTGCTCAAACGGGTTGCGCGGGGTTGGACTTGAGGATGTCGGTCTTGAATTTCTCGGCGCAGGCGGGACACATGCCATGCGAGAAGGTGGCGCCGGTATGGGTGCGGACGTATTGCTCGACGCTGGACCAGTAGCCTTTGTCGTTGCGAACACTTTTGCACCAGCCGCAGATGGGGATCATGCCGGACAGCGTTTTGACATCGGCCAGAGCCTGTTGCAGTTCGGCGATGAGCTTCTCGCGTTCGATCGCCTGTTGCCGGCCCTTGCTGATGTCGCGGAAAATGCCGAGAAAGCCGGTGAAGCCGCCCGTCTCGTTGGACAGCGCCGTGACGACCAGCAGGCTGGTGAAGCGGCTGCCGTCCTTGCGGATGAATGTCCACTCGCCTTCGTCAATCTGGTCGAACTGGACTTTCGTGGCGATGGCTTCAAAGGTTGGCCGGACGACAATGCCGAGTCTTTTGGACAATCTGTCGGCGCGTTCGGCAATTTCACTGGCATCGCGCCACAAGAGCGGGGTGGTTTTGCCGACGATTTCCCTGGCGGAATAACCGAGCAACTGCTCGGCGGCGGGGTTGAAGGTCTGCACGACGCCCTTCGGGTCGGTGCTGATGATGCCGTAATCAGCCGAGCTGAGGATGGAGTTTTGCAGCAACAGGGCCTGATTCAGTTTTGCCTCGGCGCGATGACGCTGGCGCAATTCGCGGCTGGCCATGTAGTTGGCAATCACCAGCAGCAGCGCCGCCAGCACGCTGCCGAAAATGAGCAGGCGCTCGGCGTTATGGGAATCTGCCTGCTCGGTGGCATCGCGCACATCCAGCAGCCGCTGCTCCTCCAGCGAGAATGATTTCACGATGTCGCGGGCGTTGCCGAACACCCGCCGGTTTTCACCGGAGGCGTCGGACCTGGTCACCGCCGCCAAACCCTGCCGCTTGTAAAGCGCAATCACGCGCTGGTCATAGTCAAAGACGTCGTTCATTGCGGCGGCAAGGTCCTTCAGGCGGCGTTGTTGCACCGGGTTGTCGCTGGTCAACTCGACGAGCTGTTTGAACTGCTGCGGTTCAAGCATGGAGCTGGCCTGATAGGAGGCGAGGGCGTTGGTGTCGCCCAGCGTCACATAGCCGCGCGCGCCGCGCTGGATGTCGATGAGGTTGTCCTCGAAGGCATGTGCGTTGAGGATCACTTGAAAGGTGTGCTGGCGCCAGAAGGTGGCGTTTTTCAATTCGGCCATGTTGACGGCGGAGACGAATACAACCATCACCATCAACGTCACCGCGCCGGTGACGGGCAGCCAGCGGAGGAAATTGAAGTTTTCACGCCGGGCCGACTGCCACGACAAGAGCAACATGCCCGTGCCGAGCAGAAGAAATTCAACAGTAGTGTTCAAGGCCATCCTCGAATATGAACCCCAGCCGTAGGCGGATTCGATGCCGAGGGCGAAACCGAACAACGCGACCATTGCGATGACGACAGTCACACACGCCAGCATCCCCACGACGGTCAACCGGTGCGGCCATCGTTTTTTTGCACCGACCAACATGATTCCCGCCCCGACTAAAATGAAGCAGACCGCCGCAAGGGGTGACATCCGGCCCGGATAAGCCGTGTCTGTCTCGAAGTAAGGTTTGAAGAAAAGCTGATCGATGCTGAAATCCCGTCCCGAGAGGTATTCCAGCAGCGTCAACAGCGTGATGGCCACCGCCGAGCCGCCCAGCCACGGCGCGAGCATCGCCCGCGATGTTGTGAGCAGAAACAATCCAGCACCTGAGAGGATGAAACACAGCGCGGTGTTGTATTGCATTGGCGCGGTGTTGGGAATCATCTGAAGGATGAATCGCCAGTGTGCCCGCCAGCTGGCGATGACGAGCAGGCCGAACAACGCGACCGCAGCGCCTGCATACCGGGGAAAGTTGCCGAAGTGCGGCGTGTCCGCAAATCTTTTGACAAATGATTGTTCCGACATTTTAATCAAGCACCTCGTGCATAAAATTAAAACATTCGACCCCGCCGCAAAAGCGGAATCGGCATGGGTAAAACACCCCATTACGCCTGCACAGATTCATTGGTTAAAGTGAAATCCTCTGCGGGCAATTAGATTGAGCGGAATTGATTTACGGACTGTCTCAACCAATGACGATGCAATTAAATTGAAAATACGGCAGGAAAAGTTATTTTGATATAAATGAACAACACGGGAAAACGGATTCAAATTTTACAAGGTGATTTCATGAAATGCCTATTAACCATTGGATGCGGTCTGCTGCTGGGCGTGGCGGGTTGCGCCACGGCGCAGGACCAGAGCAGTGAAACCAACGTCATCTCCCCGCGCGCGGAAAGTGTGCTGCATTCGGCCTGCGATTTTCTGGCGCAGTCGCCATCGTACAGCTTGAGCGCGGAAATCTGGCGTGAGCATGTGGATGAGGCGGGCCAAAAAATCCAGTTCAGCCGTTCGGTGGAGATGGATGTGAAGCGGCCGGACGGCCTGCGGCTGGAAATAAGTTCGCCGCTGTCCGCACGCGGTTTCTGGTATGACGGCAGGACGCTGACGATTCTGGATCGAAAGCATAATTATTACAGCACCAATGCCATGCCCGACTCGCTGGATGAAATGGCGGGGGCGGCGCGCGACCAGGGAATTGACCTGCCGCTGATCGACATGGCGATGAGCGATCCTTACAAGAACGCCACGGCCAAGGTGGAGCAGGGGAGGTATTATGGAATTTCGCCGGTGCTTGGCGTTATGTGCCATCATCTGGCATTCACGCAGGAGAATGTGGACTGGCAGGTGTGGGTTGAGGATGGACCGCAGCCGCTTATCCGGAAATTTATCATTACCTACAAAAACGAGCCCGGCGTGCCGGAATTCACGGCGCTGATCACGCGATGGAATGTGACCGACCGCATTGCCGATTCGGACTTCATGTTCCAGCGGCCCACGGGAGCGACACTGATTGAAATGCGGCCGGATGAGGAGGGTGGGAACACCAATTCCGCGACGGCCACACCAAACGAGAAATAATTGCGCCTATGAAACATCCAATTTTCAATCGCATCACCTTGCCGGCCGTGTTGCTGGCCGCCGGAGCGTTTTGTCCGAATCTCCACGCCGACTGGGGCAGTCTTCAGGGAAACAACCGCAACGCCCCGGCGCAGTCTGCGCCACGTCAGCAACCGCAGATCAATCGCGCTGCGCAGCCGGCGTTTCACCCGGCAGCGCAGCCGCAAATTCGCGAACCGGAACCGGTGGCGCGACCTGAACCGCAGCCTGCATTTCACCCGCAAACGCAGCCGGAAGTTCGTCCAGAACAGCCGCGTGAACAACAACCTGCGATTCGCCCGGAACCGCCGCGCCAGGAAGTTCAACCTGTATCCCGAGATCATCCGCAAATCGGGGCACCTTACAGGCAGCCAGCGGTGGCGGTTGACCGGGCGCGCGCCGGAGAATCGGACCGGCGCCGGATGGACATTGACGCGGACCGCCGCCAGTCTTTTTTCTGGTCGGATTATCACAGTGGCATGAGGGTTGACCGGTTGCCGGATGGCTATCGTCATTTTCGTTTCCGTGACCATGATTATTTTTATTTCGAAGGTGTCTTTTACGACGACGAACCTTCGGGTTATGTCGTGATCGCTCCGCCGGTGGATGCGGATGTTCCCGATTTGCCGCCGGGCTCGGAAACGGTGGTGGCAAATGGCATCGTTTATTATTATGTTGCCGGAGCTTTCTACGAGCAACAATCGGATGGCAGCTATGTGGTCGTGGCCGCGCCGATCGGGGTGACAGTGTCCGAGCTTCCGCCTGACGCGGTTGAGACGGTCGCCAACGGCATCGTTTATTATCTGGCTGACGGCACGTATTATCTGCCGGTGATGCAAGATGGCGTGACCGCATATCTCACCGTGGCACAGCCTTGAGGAATTTGTTTCACAAGCCGGGCTGCGAATGCGGCCCGGCTTTTTAGTTTGTGCTTGCATTAGGCGTCCTGCACGACCAGCTTTCTCCCATGAACAGGAAAGAAATTGCGGAACGTGTGAGGATTGAAGCAAACGAACTGAACGCCCTCGTCAAGAAACTCCAATTCCGCTCCGAGCATTTGAACTGGCTTGCGGACGCATTGGAATCCGATGGCAAGCCGCCGCCCGCCCCAAACCAAAAACCGGGTGCCGAAGGCAAATTCAGGAAATTGATCAACAAGGTTTACGGCGAGTAGGCAGAAAGTTCAGCCAGACGACGCTGCATTTACTTAACGCTGTTTATCAGAAGTGATGAAGGCGAAATTAGAGATGCCTTGGCCGGGGCGTTTGTGATGGTGATGGCGGGCGACCATTTAAGCCATTTGCGGTCCACTTTGTCATTGAGCGGAAAGGCGACGCCGTTCGTCACCGGTATTCCCGGCGATTGCGGCGTGGCGAAGGCAATCCCGCCGATGACAAGTGCTTTGAACGATTCCGCGCTCATGCTGAACCCGGAAAATATTCCAAAGTGGACGCCAATTCCGCCGGCGTTCCAGAATTTTGAATCCGTCCTGACCAAAGGTGCATAATTTGTCTCGATCAAAACGTGGATATTGACGGCGGTTGAATCTTTCCCCAGCACAAAATATCGCACCGAGCCCACTTCCATGCCTCGATAATAAACCGGCGAGCCGACCGTCAATGAGCCGAGACTCGGCGTGGTAAGAATTATTTCCAGTTCGCCGTCAGATGTTTTAAGAATGGGCGGCTTTTCCGCGCCGATGAATTTTTTTTGTTCCTTCCCGCTGCCCGGCTGCACTTGAATGTAAGGGCCGGAGACGATGGTTTCCAGACCGTGCAAACCGCCCGCGCCCACTTCGGGGCGCACAACCCAGAACACGGAGCCATCGCGCGCCAGGCTTTCAGCCGATTTGTCCAGTCGCGCCTGCACCTCAACGTGCTCGAGGTCGTGTGTCAATTTCACCGAAAGGACTCCACCCACGCGCGCTCCGCGATATTGAAGAGTTGTTTGATTGGCCTTGATTTCATTTCCGTCGCTGAACTGGATGCTGATTACCGGACCCATCTGCCGTACATATTTGAAAACGAGCCAGCCTCCGGCGATTGCGGCGGCCAGCGGCACAATCCAAATAATGGAAACCCTCGGCTGTCTCTTGATTCTCGCCTGCGGCAAACCTCGCACTTCAAATTCATCTGTTTTTTCCATGTTCATGAATTTCCTCCTTCCAGATCAGGCGCGGGTCGTAGCTCGAAGAAGCCAGAATGGTAAGGACAACCACGGAGGCAAAAACGAAAATGCCCGGACCGGGAATCACCGTGGCGAATTTTCCAAACCGGATCAGCGCGACCATCACCGCCAACAAAAAAACATCCAGCATCGCCCACGGCCCGATCTGGCAGATTGTCTTGTGAACCCGCGTGCGCAATTTTTTCCAGCGTTGTCCGCGATTTGAGACGAGAAAAAACAGTCCGAGCAGCTTCAAGAGCGGAATGATGATGCTCGCTGCAAATACCAGCGTCGCCACCGGCCACATCCCGTCACTATACAAGGCCCGGACGCTGCCCCAGACGGTGTTTTCCGTGTGACGGCCCATGTATTCCATGACCATGATGGGATAAAGATTTGCCGGCACATACAGGCAGAGCGCGGCGAGCGCCA
>PKZR01000366.1:0-127 GCA_003133815.1 Limisphaerales bacterium
TGCAGGAATCCGAGCTGCCCCAGGACTGGTTGAGGTCGGTGATGATTTTGGATGTGCCGCCGCGCCCGGCGACGTTTTTCGTGCCCGCGCCTTCGATGTGCCAGCAGACGCGCACGCAGCGGGTGCA